>NZ_RZSX01000022.1:0-17242 GCF_004023105.1 Mesorhizobium sp. M5C.F.Ca.IN.020.32.2.1
CGACAACGATTCCGACTAGCGGTAATGTGGCAAGCGTCAGCAATGACAACGAATGGCGGATGGCCCGCAGGCTGACTTCCCCGAACGAATCGCCGGGGGCCGCCACGGTCTGCACGAGTTCCGAAAAGTGCTCGATGAGCATCGGCCAGGCAAAATAAAGATAGCCAAGCGCTGCGAAAAGCGTGAAGCCGGAGACTAGGTCGCGGCTCTGCGAAACCTGGCCTTTCCGGCGGGCGTCACGAAGTTTCTTTTCGGACGCCGGTAGTGTTTTTTCCTCAGCTTCTTCGGCCATGTTGCAATCTTATCGCACTGTTGTGGTTCCAGTCGGCCAAGGCCGTGTGTAAGGTGCGGCGGGCTTGAATACGGAGAGGTGGATATGCGGCTGCATGTCGTGTTCTTGCCCGTCGTCGCCATGCTGGCGATGGCCGGTTGTCAGACGACCAAAACCGACGTCGAGCAGGCAAAGGCGCAAGGCCCGTCGTCGCAATCGGAGCGTCTGATCAAGCTTGCGGACGATATAGATGCGCAGGGAGACAGCGACACCGCAATCGCGCTCTATCAGCGCGCGGCAGCGATGCCGGACGCCAAGCCGAGCGCCTTCGTCAAGGCAGGCGAGGCCTATATGCGAGCGGGCTATCCCGCCGAGGCCGCCAGAGCCTATCAGGCCGCGCTCGCAAAAGCTCCCAATGACGGGGGGGCTATGCTCGGGCTTGGCTCGGCGATGATAGAAACGGGCGATCTCGATGCCGGCATGCGCGCGCTCGCGCAGGCAGCGCCGCTGGTCAATACTAGCAGCGCCTACAATCGGTTGGGCGTGGCGCAGACATTCGCGGGTCAGACGGCGGAGGCGCAGACTACTTTTGCTCAGGCGTTGAAACTCGCGCCGGGGGATCTCGACGTCGAGAGCAACATGGCGCTGGCCGCAGCGCTCGAAGGCAATTCCACCACAGCACTCCCGCTGGTCCAGAAGATCTCCGCCGCAACCAATGCGCAGTTGCATCACAAGCGCAACGTCGTGGTGGTCTACGGACTTCTTGGCCAGGCCGATCAGGTCAAGGCCTCGCCGCCGATTGGCCTGGCGACCAAGGAGGTGGATACCTTGCTTGCTCGTGCCAGAACGATCCGGTCGAAGGGTAGCACACAGGCCAGGGCGAAAGCGCTTGGCTCTATCCTCGGCTAGCGCATAGGACCGGAAAGCGCGAAGCCGATTTGGGTCGAGTTCGACGCGCGAACAACCGGACAAAGTAGTGCTACGCGGGCAAGGCCGCATCGGTTCACTCGACCGGGAGCGTTGTTTGCGGCGTCAGCGGCCCGCTATTGGCTCCACCCATGGGAGCCTCTTCGCCATTGAGGTAGCGCCGGGCGGCATTTGCAGTCGGCGCGGCCGCCGCCGCCCCCATGCGCCGACCCTCGACGAGGTCACGCTGGCTTTCGGCCATGCGTTGAAGATTGTAGGCGTTGGCGCAGCCGGACGGCAGGTGCGAGCCGACGCCGGAGACGATCGTCAGATCGGTCGCAGCGGCAGAACGGTCGTCATCGGCCGGTTCGTTCAGACATGCATTGGGAGCAAGGACGGAACCGCCGACGCCCTTCTCGGAGCCGCCGGTGTCGGTCGAAACATAGCTGTAGCCGGGAGAATATTCCTGCGGCTGTTGCGGGCTGTTCACGCAGCCGGCCAGAAGCAGCACGGGAACAGAGCACAAAGCGATGCGAAATGTCATGTTCGATTCCCCGCTACTTGATGATCAGGCCTATCGCCGCCGCGTCATTGGCGCGCTTCCGGCTGTGGCGTTTGGCTGCCGGACGATCGAGCGGCGTGGCAAGGCTGTCGCGCACCGGCTCGACCAGATAAGGCGTGATCAGGATCACCAGTTCCGTCTCTTCGCGCTGGAAACGCTGTGACTGAAAAAGCGGGCCAAGGACCGGCACATCACCGAGAACCGGAAACTTTTCCAGATTACGCGAGGTCCGCTGCTGGAAAAGACCGGCGATCGCAAAGGTCTGGCCGCTGGCCACTTCGACCGTGGTGTCGGCCCTGCGCACGACGAAACTCGGCATGGCGAAGCCATTGGCGCTTACTGAGCCTGCTTCCGACAAGGAACTGACTTCCGGCTGGACATGGAGCGCAATACGATTGCGGCCGATCAGCGTAGGGGTGAACCCGAGGGAAACGCCGAAGGGCTTGTATTGAACGGTCACGACGTCAGTTCCTTGCGGAATCGGAACCGGAATTTCGCCGCCGGCAAGAAAGCTTGCGGTCTGACCGGTCATCGCCGTCAGGTTCGGTTCGGCCAGTATCTTGACGATGCCGTTGCGTTGCAGCGCTTCGATGAGAATATCGAAGTTGATGCCATGCGTCTGGTCCATGTTCAAACCGAAATTCCCGGTGCCGGAGGGCACACCATTGTCCTGGAACATGTTGAATTCGAAGCCGCCGCTCCTGTATCCGACAGACCAATCGACGCCGTACGACTGCAGCTCAGTGCGTGAGACTTCGGCGAAGCGGACCCGGATGTTGACCTGCTGCGACCCCTGCACGGTCATGTTGTTCAGCGGCGGCTGTTCCGGCGGCGAGAACGTGCGGGCGATGTTGTCGACATCCGTTGCCTCCTCGACGCCTCGTGCTTCGCCGGTCGCAACGATGCGGGTCCCGAAAATCGAGAGATTTGTCGCCGAGTTCGGTTGCATTGCGTATTTCGCTTCATTGGCAGGCGTGACATCGGGGGTGACGCGGAACTGGGCCGTTGCCTCGACCCGCTCATCGGCTGTGATTGCAATGAGGTTGGTCAGGCCGGGATTCAGGCCGAAGACATAGACCATCCCCGGCGACACGACCTGAAGATCCGCGATCGTGGTGTCCGCGATCAGGACGGATTCGACGGGTTCATTGAAACGCAGCAGGCGTCCTTGCCCGACCGGCAGGTCGACCGTTGGCTTGCTCGGCAATGGCGATATGTTTTGTGCCATCGTGTCGGCAAGTGTGAACAACAACGCCAGCAAGACGCCAACCGTCGCGATAGCGAGCCAGCGCATAGCCGTCCGCCCGGCGAAAGTGGCGGATCGAACGCCTGCTGCGGTATCGTGGATTGTCATGCCGTTCCCCTCTTGAGCATGTAGAGTCCCCAACTGTCCCAATCCGCCCGGCTGGCGTCATGAGGCTGCCTCTTGTCCGGCTTTGGCCTCAGCCGCTGGCAGCGACTGAGAGACATTGCGTGCTATGCCCGAGCGGCCGGTTATCGTCGCCAGTGGCTGGACGTTGAATTCTTGTGCGAGTTCCTGAAAGGACAGAACCGGAAGTTCGATGGCATTGTGCGTGAGCAGGCTTCGCATATGACGGCGAACATCCATCGCCGCGAGGACGACCGGTGAGACATCGGTGGCGTTCTGCGACAAGGCTCGGTCGATTTCGGCGATCAAAGCCTGTGCATCGTCATCCGAAAGGTTCAGGAACGTGCCGGTCGATGTGCTTTGCACCGCGTTTCGCAGGATATCCTCGGCCGAGCGCTGCAGAACATAGGCTGCGATGATGTTGTTACGACCAGCGAAGCGGAAGCTGATCTGGCGTTTCAAGGACGTGCGGATATATTCCGTGAGCAGAACGACGTCCTGTTCGCGTTGTCCCCATTCGATCAGCGCTTCGAGGATCAGGCGCAGGTTGCTGATCGGCACGTTTTCGCCGACAAGTCGCCGAAGCACCTCCGCGATTTTCTGCAGCGGCACGATCTCCTGCGCCTGTCTGACCAGATCCGCATAGTCCGGCTCCATGTCCGACAGGAGCCTGCGCGTCTCCTGGATCCCGACGAAATGGCCGGCATAGAGCCGAAGTGCATTTCCGGTCCACTTCGCCGCTGTTTGCGCCGGTGTGGAGAAGACAAAGCCGGCTTCCTTCAATGCAGAAATCTGGCGGTCATCGACCCACACGAATTTGCGCTGACCGGCAATCGGAAAACCTTTTTCGTAAGTCACATCGAGCAGATCGAGATTCATTGGGTCCGCTTCGACAAGAACGCGGTCGGCGGGGACTTCGGTATCCAGGATGGGTGCGCCCTCCAGATCGACGCGCATGCTTCTCGCTGAAAGCTTCTCGTCGACCTGCAGGCCGATAGCCGGAACGTCGACACCGAGATCGCCGAAAAGCTCGCGGCGCACGCCATCAGCGAGCGTGGCGAATTCGGGTTCCGGGACCGACCGTCCGAGTTCGGTTCCGAAGCGTACGACGATACGGGATGAAGAAGGCAGTGTTCCGACGGGCGTTGATGAAAGCGACGCCGGTTTTCCCGGTTGTTCGGCCATGGCGATCTGGCCAATCTCTTTGAGCTCGGATTCCCGGGCGGTGCGGCGATTGATTGCATAGGCGCCCGCGCCGAAGCAGGCGCCAAGGATCAGGAACACAATGGACGGAAAGCCCGGCACTACGGCAAGGCCGACCATGATCACTGCGGCGAGTGCGAGCGCACGGGAGTCCCGTAGTAGCTGGCTGGTTATTTGCCGGCCAAGGTCGCTCGTGCCGTCCGAGCTGCCGACGCGCGTCACCATCGTACCGGCGGCCACAGCGACCAGCAGTGCCGGTATCTGCGCGACCAGCCCGTCACCCACCGTGAGCAGTGAGTAGGTCACGGCGGCGTCCCCTAGCGACATATCGTGCTGCAGCGTTCCGATCGCGAAACCACCGATCAGGTTGACCAGAATGATGAGAATGCCGGCGATGACGTCGCCTTTGACGAATTTCATGGCACCGTCCATCGCGCCGAACAGCTGGCTCTCACGCTCAAGCTGCTGGCGCAGCCGGCGTGCCTCCGCCTGATCGATGTCTCCGTTGCGCAACTCCGCATCGATGCTCATCTGCTTGCCTGGCAGCGCATCGAGGGTAAAGCGCGCGGCAACCTCGGCAACGCGTTCCGCACCCCGCGCAACCACGATGAACTGCGCAACGGTTATGATCAGGAAAATGACGAGGCCCACCGCAATACTGCCGCCGACGACGAATGTACCGAAGGCGGAAACGATCTCGCCTGCGTCGGCCTGAAGCAGGATCAATCGCGTGGTCGTGATCGTGATCGCCAGCCGGAACAAGGTAGCGATGAGGATGACCGATGGCAGCGACGAGAACTGGAGCGGATGAGAAACGTAAAACGAAGCCAGCAGGATAAGCACGCTGACGGCGATATTGGCGGTGATGAGAATGTCGACGAGGAAAGTCGGCAATGGAATGAGCATCATCACCACCGCGACGAGCATCAGGACGGCAATGACCAGATCGCTGCGGCGTGACAGCTTGGCAAGGAAGTGCAGAAGTCGCTCCGACACCGTCATTCGGCGGCTCGACGCGATAGGAAGTTTCGCAAGGCATTGTGCGCCTCGGCCTTGCGGCCGGCTACAAGCAACGCGCGGCTCTTCAGCAACGCTAGCGTCGGGTGGTCCATTCCCTCCAATGTCTCCAGCCTGGCAATCGTGGCAAGCGCTTTGTCCGCTTCGCCATCGAGTATGAGCAGATGCGCCAGTGTCCGCAGGACGCCGGCATTTCCCGGCGACAGCTGTGCAGCGATAAGCAGGTATGCCGCGCCCCGCTTTGCCTGCCCGTGACACCCGTAGAGATAGCCCAAGACATGCAGCAGATGCACTGTTTCACGCGGATCGGTCAGGTTCGATTCCTTCCTGTATCCGGCCAAGCAGATCGCGATGACGCTCGATTTCATCCTCCATCAGCGTTCTGGCAAGTGTCTTGAGTTGCTCGCCACCCTCAAGGCCGGGAACCAGATGCGTTACGAAATGCTGGAGAATAGGTACTGAGCGACGCAGGATAGCTGGCTCGGGAATACCCGGCATGACGAAGTTGATGAGTGCCTCGTCGAGCGATTCGCTATTCGTGCCTCGAGAGGGCTGGAATTCCGCGTTTTGCGGCTTTTCCGTACCAGCGGCCGATGTCGTCCCCTGAGCACGGCTGGCGGCTTTGTCGACGCCGTTCATCCGCCGCCGGTTGATTGCCTGACCGCGCGCACCCTCCGCCTGCCGCACTTCGCGGCCGGTATCGATCCTTGCCGTATCGAATCGCGGCCCTTCAAGCCGGCGGTTCACGGATATTTCAGCGCGACCGTGGCGCCGCCCTTGGTCAGGAGAAGTTCCGTCTCGCCAATGTGCTTGATGGTCCAGCCGTCATTCGTGAATGCACCTTCATGATAGCGTGCGCCGTCGGCGGCGATGACGTAGGGCCGCTCGCCATACCAGATCGCCTGCAGCCTCAGGTGCGGAGCCTGCTCGGCGTTGCCGATCATAACATTGGAGACGAGGGGAATGTGCGCGCCGAACGTCTGGTCGAACCAGGATTGCGTTTCGGTCCAGGCACCATCCTTGTCATTGGGGATCATACCCGAGACCACGAGCCGTCCAGGTGATCGCTGAACAGCCAAAGTGCTGATGCCAGATTGATCGAGGCGCAGCCTGAGTTGGCTTTCCGCTTCGGCAGCACTGGGTATTTGCGTTGGCGATGAATCGTTCAGGACACTTTGCCCGGCCTCGCCAGCAAAGGCCACTCTGATCGGGTCACGGTCTTGAGCGGTTATCTTTTTGCCAATGTCGGGCTTGGCGAAAGAGAACCCATTCGCAGCGACGGAAACAGCGAACACGGCAAAGAGCACGCTGCCTGCAACCAGGAAGGGGCGATCAGAAACGGACCAGCGATTCGGCAGGCGTTCTGGGTTGACCAGCCGGATATGGGCATCGCCGATACTTATCGTGAGCGGCAGCTTGCAGCGGCTGCCTTGGCCTTCATGGATGATCTCGCCCGTGGCGAGTGTGACGTCGCCGCCGACGGCTTCGATTTCAATTTGGCTGCCCTTGCGCCGCAACATTGCGTGGACCGGCGCGATGCCGGCATCCCTGAGGACAATGTCGGACTCCGTGCTGGAGCCAACAGTATACAGAGGCTCGACCAGACTGAGTTGGGCGCCCGCGTGAAATCCGTGAGTTACGCTCAGCGCAATGCAACGTCCGGATCTTGGGGGGTGGGTGATAATCGATCGGAGCCGGCGCCCGGGCTCCGCATCCCAATATTTGCCGATAGAATTAGCGGTCATGCCACTTCACCTCCCGCCGATGACAATTCAGACGCAGCCCGACAACGGCGTCGAAGCATTTCTTGCCGTGCACGTGCGCCGCCGGTGCTTGCGGCGGCGCATGGGTTCGAGAATCCCCGCCTTAGGCCTTTTCAGCCGACTGGCCGAGCGTCCTTGCGGTGCTCATCAGCATGTCATGTTGGGATTTCGCGATCTCTTTTGTGATCTCGAGGCTAAACATGCGCTCCTGATGCTTGATCATCTTGTCCAGGTTCTGTTCCGGCGACCCGGCAGAGCCGGACGTAATGGGAGGGGTAGCAGCCATCATTGTCTCCTTGAAAGGCCGTTCAAGTTACAAACTCCGGAATCACGTCGAAGCGATCCGGCAGGTTGCAAAAGCAGCTTAAGGCAGGGTGATCGAAAATGAAAGTCCACTTGGAATATATGAACCACTTCAGTTCCAACTGTTGCATTGCCGCCATTCGGGGAGTAACCTGCCATCGGGGTGAATGGGGTATTTTAGAATGGAACAAGGTCCTTTGGCGGAGCTGTTGGTCGAACGCTTCGAGAATATGCCGCCGCAGTTGCGGGTCGCCGCGCGTTTCGTGCTGGATCATCCTAAGGACGTCGCATTGATGTCGATGCGCGAGCAGGCCCATCATGCCGGCGTTTCGCACAGCACGATGATGCGGTTGGCGCGATGGCTTGGCCTTGAAGGCTACGAGGATATGCGCAGCCTTTATGCGCGCGCGCTGCGTGACACAGTCGCCGGTGAGCCGGGGCGACGGGGTGCCGAACAGGATGGCGATCCGGGATATTCGACCGCAGGGGTCATTGCGGACACGCTCGCGGCCCAGATTGCAAGTCTGGGTGAATACGGCAATGCCTCACAATTCATCGCCGCCGCCGAGCTGCTTGCACGTTCGCGCAATCTGTTCGGTCTCGGCTCGCGCTCCGGTTATCCGGTCGCGAACCACTTCGTTCACATCATGTCGTTTCTAGCTGGCGGTGACCGCAAGGTGACGCTTGTCGGCGAGATGGGCGGACATGGTCTGGATGCCTTGCAGGGTGCGGGACGGGACGACGTCCTCCTTGCTGTGGGCATGTCTCCTTATGAACGCACGACGATCGACGTGGCGCGCCAGTCGGCTCGGCAGGGTATCAGCGTGGTGGCAATCACCGATAGCAGCGTGTCGCCGCTGGCCCGGATCGCGCGGGAAACAATCATCGTTACGACAAATTCGCAGTCGTTCTTTCGCAGCATGGCGCCGGCGTTCGCTGCCGTCGAAATTCTGGCGGCACTGACGGCTGTGCAGTCTGAAGTGAATGCTGCAGAACGAGTAAAACGGTCGGAAGAGCACCTCGCTGCTTTCGGCATTTATTGGAAGCCGCCCCGGTAAGCGGCCGGGGCTTCGACTGTCGGACGCGGGGGCGTTGACGACAGGCAGATTGCCTGAACCACGACTGGACCGGCTCCGGAGGTTGTTTGATGATCCGCCCGATTACCACCCTCAAGCCCCCGCCGCCGCCCAGGGTCGATCCAAAGGCCAATGCTGAGCAGATTACGCGGCTGCAGGCCGAAGCCACGAAATTGCACAATGAAATCCGGCTCGCCAACAAGATGGGCGAGGCCGACGCGGCCGCGAACGCTCGCCAGCGGCTGACGCAGGTCAATGCGGAACTGACGACGGCACAGCCGACGCCCCCGGCGGCGCAGCCAGGACCGGAGCTGCCTGCCTCAGTCACCGCGGCAAACGGCAACGGCGGCACCACCGCCGCGCCTGCGCTCTTCACGACGCAAAATTTCGGCGGTACGCCAAACCTCCTGCTGGCCAGTGCTGAGCCCGACGCCGGCGGTGTTTCACCGGAAGTCGCCACGGCGAATGACATTCTCAATGCGATCGAGGGCGGCAAAAGTATCGACAACATCGCCCACGAGCGGAACATATCCCCCGAGCAGGTGGTGGCGGCTCTGAATGTCGGCAAGATGACGGCGACAGCGACCGAACATGCCAACGGCGACACCCGTACGGTGATGATCAAAGACGGCAGCGGCCGGACGATCACCGAAAACCAGGACTATCACCACGGCGGCTATTACACCCAAGTGACGGGTCCCAACGGACAGGTGACCTCCTCGCCGATCCGTGACGATCTCGGCCGCAAGGAAACCACCAGTGTCGACGCGGCGACAGGCGCGATCACGACCAAGTTCGTCGACGATCTCGGCGACGGCTCAGTCACCGAACGCACGACGAATCCCCAAACCCGTATAACCACAACCACCGAAACGAACGGTGACGGTGCCGTCACCGTCACCAAGAACCTGCCGAATGGGTCGACCGTGGAGACGGTGACGCCCGCCGGCGGCCCTGCGTTGCCGGTAACCACGGTCACAGGTCCGGGCGGCGAGGAAACCATCCTGGCGCAGACGCAGACCGCCGACGGCTCGGGCGCGGCGTCGATCCAGGAACAGCTTGCCGAAGGCAAGAGCTTCGAAGAAATCGCCGAGGCGAGCAATCTCACGCCCGAACAGGTGATCGCCGAGTTGAACGCGGCAGGCCTCGAGGTCACGCAGGGCGGCGACCCAGGCGAAACCCTGCAGATCGTCGTCACCGATCCGGAGACCGGCAACACGGTCACCTACAACAACGACTACCAGCACGGTTCGACCTCGGTGACGACTGTGGAGGGAAATACCGAGACGACCCACTCGATCGACGGCAACGGCAGGACCAGCCACACCGAGCGCAACACCGAGACCGGCGAGCAGACCACCACCATCGTCGATCCCAAGAACAATACTGAGACGACGATCGCCTTCGACAAGGACGGCCGGCGCACCGAGACCATTGTCGAGACGTTGAATGATGGCGAGCCGATCGATTACGAGGTCCAGCCCGGTGACAACCTGAGCGATATCGCCGAAGCCCATGGTGTGACCCTGGAAGAGCTCGCCGAAAGCAATCCGGAGCTGTTCACCTCTCCGCGCGACCCCGACCTTATTCATCCGGGAGAGACGGTAGTGATCGAGGATGCCACCAAGACCACCGTCAATGTGACGTTTAATGGCTACACGCTGACCACGTCGCCAGACGGCAAGATCACGCTGACCAACGATACGACCGGCGCCGTCACGGATATCGCGGCCGGCACGGCACAACAGGCGCTGGCCGAACTGCTGCTTTCCATCAATCCGAACGGCAGTGATCCGGAGCAGGCGAAGGAGGATCTGGTCGTCAAGACGACGCTGGACGGCATATTCGGCGGGGCGACGCCAGAGCTGACCACGGAGGCGCTTGAAAAGCAGCAGGCCGTGGTCGCTGCAATGGAACAATATGGTCCGGGACAGGACGCAACGGGCGCGACTCTCGACGGTGGTCCTGCGTCGGTTGGCCCATACGGGGATCCACCGTCCCCCACCGCTCCTTCAGGCGGGAAGTGGGTGCCGTTGCTGGTCGACGGGAGCTGGAAATGGTTTGACCCGGAGGTAGCCAAGGCGATCGCAGCCGAGAACGTGGCGGTTGCGGACCTCGGCGAGGCACAAGCAAAGTCCCAGCAGATCGCGGCACAGCTCGATATTTATGCGCTGGACCCTGAATTCAAGAACGCCATGGAGGGTGCCGAGTCGACGCTCGACGAGGCGTTGGCGCCATATGGACTGGATTGGAGGCCGCCTGAGCCGAAGGGCACGCTGGCGGATGCGCAAGACCGGTTGACTCTCGCCAATAACGCGCTCGAAGGCGCCAGCACTGCCCGGGCCGAATACGAGCAGGGCCAGACGTCACTTCTCGAAGCGATCGACAAACAGGCAGACCTGCCGACGCTCAGCGATCCCAACCAGACGGCTGTCCGCAGCCCGGATGGTCCCAGCGCCGAGGAAACCAACCAGCAAGGAAAGGCCGCGCACGCGGAGGTCGCCGAGCTCTTTACAAACCTTTCGCTACACACCGCCAACGGCAACAAGGCCACGATCGACCTAATGATCAGCTCGACCGAGCTGGAGCTGAAGCTTACCGATGCCAAACCTGGAAGCCCCGAATACACGGCCATCGAAGAGCGGCTTGAGGGTCTGCAAACGCTCCAGGGGGCCGCGGCCAATCAGGTGACCCTGGCCGAGGCATATCAGGAGTATGGGGTTGCACAGGCAGAGGCGGCGGATCTTGCCGTAACCATGGAGCCTCTCAAGCAGCAACTGCTTGCGCAGGCGCAGGAAAGGAACCCGCACCATTTCGATTGGGAAGGGTATACCAATGGACGTGGTGAGTTTACCGGCAAGATAAAATCGCAGGACATAATAGAGGAGAACGGTCAGCTCTATGTTGTTACTGTCTATGAGAACGACACCTTCACCGACGAGAACGGTGATGACACGAACGTACATAAATCTGCCCTGACATACGACCTCAACGACGAGGGTATCAGGGAAGATTTCCGCAACGATCCACTGAACAAGCAGTGGCAGGAGATGCTGGCCTCGACGCAGGACATATCGTCGGCGCCGGTATGCACAGCCAACGGCACGGGATCGCAATCGGCGCTGGACGCGGCCAAGTCGAAGATTGTCGGCGTGCAGGTCGATCAGCTTGATGCCGGGCTGAGAGATGCGAAGACGGCGCTCGTCGACGCAACGACGGCACGCGACCAGGCGATCACCGACTACGGGCCGGGAACCGTAGAGGCGCCCGCTGGCACGCTCAAGCCGGGCGAGACGGCGGTGAAGATCACGGTGAACGGCCGCGACCTGTGGGTCGCGCCGGAAGTTGCCGCGGCGTACGAAGAGCAGGGGCCGGGCGCAATCGGCGACAGCGGCAAGTTTGTCCAGATCGAGATGGACGGCCAGAAGCTGTGGGTGCACCCCGAAGTCGCGGCCGCGGAAATCGATCGAGGCCAGGCGGAGACCGAAAAGAATCAATTGGAGGACTGGGAAGAAAACGTGCGGCCGGCGATGGTGGCTGGGCGCGACTGGTACGCTTTTTCCGCAAGCCACCCCAAGCTTCTCGAATACGGTTCCGCCGAGCACGAGGCGAAACTCAAGTACGAGTATCTTGAAGAACACAAGGACCAGGCGCTGGCTGGATATCAGGTCCAGTTCGAGAACCTCTACGAGGCCGGCTACACCGGCGAATACGAGACATATACGCCGGACCAACTCAGCACTGCCGTTGGTCAGACCCTCGGGCTCGACGCGCCGAGTGAAGACGTCCGAAAGGTCACCGAAGAAATCACCGACCGCGCCGGCAGCGACGCCGAGGTCAAGATCGTGCCGGTGTTCTCCCTCGACGGCGGGAAGGAATCGACGACGGCTTTGTTCGCGATCAAGAGCGGCGGCGACGAAATCGGCTATGTCGACAGTTCTGGCAAATATTACAGCACCTTCGATGAATTCCAGCACGAGAACCGCATCTTCAGCGAAAAGGGCAATCTGGTCATGGCCAAGGGCGGCGACATGTCGCTCGGCGAGGATGGTTTTTCGCTCGACGAATTGGAAGTGGCCGACGCGCGCAAGGTGGATTTCTGGGACAAGGCTACCGACATCGGCCTTGGCATCGTCGCGGGTGTCTCCACCATCGTCTCGTTCGTGCCGGGCGGCCAATGGGCGATTCCCATCGCGATCGGCTCCGGTTCAATCCTTGGCGGCAAGGCTCTGATCAAAGAGGGTGATCACCTCCTGCAGGGCGGCGACTTCGACAGCCAGTCGGCCTGGAATGTCGCGACCGGCGTAACCGCATTCCTGCCCGTGGGCGCGGGTGCCCTGCGAACATTCGGCTTGGCAAAGACAAGCCTGTCCGGATCCCAGGCTTTCGCGGGCGGCTTCGGGATGACCCGCATGAAGGATGCCAGCTGGGGCATCGGCAGATTCCAGGTGAACGTAAAGGAGGCCTCTTATGCCGGTAAGGTCTCGGAGTTTATGCAAGGCGGCAACAGGCTGACCACCGCTGCGTGGCGCCTCGATGCCGGCGCCGTGGTTACCGGTGTTCCGTTGCTCGGCAAATCGGTGGAAGATCTCGCGGCGCATGGCGGCGAGATGTCCCTGCTCGAGCTCGCGAACGCAGTCGTGGGCATAGGCGTCGGCACTGTCGGCACAGGCCTGGGCGGCCGCTCGCTGTTGTACAACATGCCTGGAACGGGCGGTACACGGAGCGGAACTCATGCGTCGGCCAGTTTTCCTGGCGGACCGGATTCGGGGCCGCAACCGCGGGCCGTCTACGAGATGGGCCCTGACGGTGTGTACAGGCCCACCGGCGAACAGGTCGTGCCGGATCCAGATGAGATCATCATCGATGGCGACGTGGTCGGCGAAACGTCTGGCCAGCAGGAGCGTGGTTTCGGTGCCCCAGAAGGTTCGCGCAACGGGGCGGAGGCCGGAAATCCCGGTCAGCGCGCGCTGCCGGCCGGCGAGTCCGATGGGCCGAACCCGCCGCCACCCACGGGTGGCAAGGATGATCCATCAGGCGACGTCCAGCCGTCGCGGCCGATGGTCGTGCATGAGCAAGGCCCCGACGGCGTCTATCGCCCGACCGACAAACTGGTCTTCCACGATCCCAGCCACCCCGTCGTCGAGGGGACGGTTGTCAACGTCCACGATGAAGGGCCGAGCGCCCCGGGCGAGCGCGGCGATTCCGAGAATGCCAGCGACCGAGACGCCCAGGGAGCGCGTGAGCAGAATGTGCGCGTCCCCGCCGACGGCGATCCGATCGTGGTTCCGCCGGTCCGCGGCGACGGAACGACGCGCCCGGCCGAGAGCGGCTTCCGGCTCGTCTGGGACCCGGCGACCAAGACGTTCACCGGCATGCCGAGGCCCAATCCCGCGGAATACGTCTACACCAGCGGCAAGGATCCGCAGCAGACGGGCTATCTCGACGGCGCACGCCCTTCCGACCCGGCCGTGCTGGCCACCCCGGACGAGCTCCTGCTCCAGTCCGAAACGGAAACACGCGGGGCGGAAGGCACCCGCCCGTTGATGCGCTACACTCTCGGCAACCGCCATACCGGCGAGATGCTCGTCGATTTCAACCTACCGGAAGCGCAAAGGGTTGTCGCCATACCCGAACCCAAGGCGATCACGGCCGCGCCGGAGCCGGTGCCGGCTCCTGTCGAGCTCGACCCTTCCTTGCCGGTGCGTTATCTCGGCGCCGACGGCCGCTGGACAGCCGATCCGAACGTCCGCACGCAGCCACCGCCCGTGACGGATACCGGACACCCCAGCCCGGTTCGGCACGACGGCACGCCGGTCATCAACAATTTCTCGTCAAACCCATACAGCTTCGGCCAGACGTTCAATGCCGTCAAAGCCGGCCTGCGGCGCATCGGCACGCGTTACCTGAATACTGAACCCCGCTATGACTATCCGAAGCTCGGCGAGTTGGTCGACAGCATCTATCACCGGCCGGTTCCGCAGGACGGCGTCACCGCCGGACAGGACATCTATGTCGAGGCCGGCGGCGAATATCTGCCGGCCAAGGTCATCGTGGCCGGCCCACAGGCGAGCATGACCCGCGACACCGTCCTGCCGGGCGAGCATGCGACGGATGCCGGCTACCTCAGTTCCGGCCCGACCGTCGAACGCGCCAAGCGCGGGTCCATAACCACACCGAACGGCCAGCTCAGGGTCAACACGCCGGCACGGGAAGTCCATACGTTCCATCCTGCCGACAATCCGGAAGTCAGCCATCGCTCGGCGCTCGGCGAGACCCTGGCCGCGACCTTGCCGGCGCTTCCCGACCATGCGGCGACGCCCGCGCCGACCTGGATGCCCGAGCAGGTGGAACTCGTCGGCGACTACCTCCATTCCCTCGAAGGTTCCAGCGATCCTGTCGTCCGCGATGCGGTGACCATGACCAGAGTGCAACTCGGGGGCAGGGGCTTGCCTCAGTCCGGCACGGCAATGACGCAGGCTCAGCATCATGCGCTTGGCGAAATGCTCAACGCCGACCGGAACAGTCCGTTCACCGGCTCCAAGCCGGTCGGCCAGCTTTCGATGAACGGCTTGACGACCCTCCAGGTGTTCAGCGCTCAGGGCAAGCTGCCGCATCTGTCGCCAGGAGAAGTGATCGATCAACTCGGCCTGTCGTCGGACGGCAGGCTGCCGCGCGGCGAGCAGTTCCTTACCGCCGGGGCGCTGCCAGGAGAAGCCGGCTGGACCGACGCCGGCCGTGGCATCGTCGGCGATTACCTCAAGGCTGCGTCAGGCTCCACCGATCCGAACCTTGCCGCCGCGGCAAATGCCGCCTCGCCGTTTTTCAAGGGGCGCGCCACGAAGCCCGGGAAGGCCGTGACCGCCGCGCAGCAGGATGCGCTCATGCAAGTCCTGGAGGCCGACAGCGGCAGCACTTGGGTCTACGGTCCGAAGCTTCAGCCGGAGTCCTCGTTCAAACCCGCCGGCAAGCTTTCGCCGGAAGGCCGCTACAATGCGAAGGTTCTGTCCGGCCACGAGACCTGGACACCGTATCTTTGGCGAGAGATGCGCGGTTACGCCGCCAACCAGCAGAAGTCCGCGGACCCCGCGGTCCAATCGCTCGCCCGCGCCTTGGAGAACGCGCTGCCCCCAAGCAAGCCCAAGGCCGGGACCGAAATCAACAGCGAGGTGCCTGTCCTGCTGGAGCGGTTGCTGGATGTCGACAAGGCGAGTTCGTGGCGCGTCCCGACATTCTTCACGGATGCACAAGGGGTCTGGCGGTCCGACCGCGCGACCGTTTCCTGGTTCCTGCAGGAACACGAAGCCAATGTCTTGGGTGGACCCGTTCTGAACGATATGGCCACCAATACAGTTGGCCTCGGCGGATCGATGCTCGGCATTAAGGTGCCGCTGCCCAGCCGGCAGGTCTATGGAGAACTCAGCCTGAAGAACAACGGTCCGGACGGCACTGGCTTTCTTCTTCCCGTCCACCCCAATGACGCAAAAGGCCATAAACTCTTCGCCAATGGATTCCGGCCGAATTTCGCTTATGACGATGCGGCGGCTCCCTCCGCCCAGTGGGTCGCATCGGCGCCGATGCTGTCGAAGAACACGTTCCAGAAAGAAAACGCCGCTGGCGTTTCCATATCCATCTTTGGCTTCTCTGTGAGTGGGGCCTACGTCAAACGCACGCTGCTCTATCTCGGTGGCGAAGGCGGCCGGCCGGGATATACGCACAGGGAGCCTGGCCCGCTGAGCCAAAGGGCAGCCTCCTTCTGGGAAGAAGCTGCGAGAGGTGGTGCCAGCCACTATAGCTCCGAAGGCAAGGTGCCCGGTTTCGAGGATCGTCTCCTCTACCGGAACTACAACGTCATTCCGCCCTTCGGAGGCGGCAAGGAACCCTGGCGCGGTAGCCCTGCCTTCGAGGGCGTTCCGCGCGAGACGGGCGCCGGGCCGCTCAACCGCCTGGATCGCACGGACCACGGCGCCGGTCTCGCCGTGAACTTTGGGCAATGGCCGGTAACGACGGTAGAACTCGGCACGGTGAGGAAGGACCTAGTGCCGCATACCCGTACCGCCCGCGCGCACCCCGGATCCTCCGAAGGCGCGCAAAAGGTTTTCTCCGCGCTGGAGATTTCGGATGGGCGGCTGACGCCGGACGTCCTGCAGCATCTCCACGCCTATCTCGCCGAGGTTGCTGCATCGCCGCACGGCGATTTAAAGTTCGCTGGTCAGCGCGTGTTGGATGTGTTCCCGGATTTGGGCGTGGCGCCATATCCGGACCAACTCGCCACCACCGGCGGGCGGCCCGACTGGATGGGCAAGCCAGCATGGAAAGCATTGCGGCAACAGCTGGATCAGCAGGCCCGCGGCGAACTGACGCCCACGCAGGCCCACTATCTCAACCGGCTGCTCGAGCTGCACAATTCGCCGCCGGCAAACGGCTTGCCGCCGGCTGGCGAGGGCCCGATCGCTCCCCGCAGTCCGGCGCCAAAGCCGGTGCGGAATGGGCAGGATTTTGCAGCAGATGGGTCATTGGGCCGGTCATTCGCCAAGCCGCTGACGCAGGCCGAAATCGCGGCCAACCGCCAGGAGGCGGCGAGCCTGCTCGACGACATGCTCCATCAGAACCTCGGCATGCCGGAAGTCACCAAGGCCAATCTTACAGATCAGCTCAGCCGGTCGCCGACGCTGATAGAACTCCTGCGCGGCGCTCACGCGAAAGGCGTACGCATCGTCAACCCGGCGCGGCACGACCTCCGGATTTTCGACGCCAGCTCCGGCGACGATC
>NZ_RZSX01000230.1:0-7871 GCF_004023105.1 Mesorhizobium sp. M5C.F.Ca.IN.020.32.2.1
GGGTGCGGTGGGCCTTGTTCATGGTCACCACGCGCGGCAGCGGGTCGGCGCCATAGACGCCGGAAAAGTCGGTGGCGATCCTGACGCCAGCGGGCGTCTCGATGATGTAGGTCGAATGGCCGGCATAGGTGATCGTAACGTCGCCGTCGACGAAAGCCTCGGCCAGCAGAGGCGTCTGCGCCTTTGGCGCTGTGAAGCTGGCATAGGTGGCCGACGGCAGCGCTTCGGCGATCGCAACGCATCTCGATGGCGGCGGCTCTTCCTGGGCCGACGCGGCGAACGGCCAGAAAGCCAGGGTCAGCAGAACGGCAGCAGATAGGCGGAGCATGACTGCCTCCCGTGGCAGGATCGGCGCTCATGCTACGATAACGCTAGCAATTGCGATGGCTATCGTCGGGACAGTCACGTTTTCGCGAGCGCCGGAGGGGTTGGTAGTCTGGACCTTTTGTCCCGACTTGCGCGACAAATCGCGCGGAATGGAACGCGCCATGGCTCGGCCTCCCGACTGACATCGCCAGTGATCACGGCGTCGGACGGAAGACGCCGTTCTCGTCGCGCTTGAGCGGTGCGGTTTGCCGGGAAAGCGGCACACCAGGCGCTTCGGTGACCGAAACGCCCTCCGTCCAGTCGGCGGGTGCAATAGCGATGTAACGCGCATATCCGCCTGACCCACCGAGCGGCTTGGCAAAGCCGATTGTGACCAACGCCCCGGCCTCTGGCACCTTATCGAGATTTGCAACGCCTTCTGCCTGCGTGAAATCGTTGTGAAGCAGCCAATGTTCGCCTTCGAGATTGGGCGTGGTGTCGGTGTCGAGCGGCTCATGACCATGAAACAGAATCTTCCGCTCCAGATGCAGAAACTTCAGCGCGTTCAAACTGACGCCTGGAAACGGCTTCTGGTTGAAGCGGGGGGCATCGGACCATTTCTTGTGCCAATCCGAACGCACAAAGACGACCGAACCCTCCGGTATGCGGCCGTGCTCCTTTTCCCATTCTTCGATGTCAGCGACCTGGAGGTGATAGCCTTCGTCAGTCTGCACCTTGCCGCTGATGTCGATTACGACGAGCGGCCGCACGGCATAAGTGGCCGGCAGGTCGCTGATCGTTGCACCGAGTGGGTTCCAGTGGGAGGGCGGATCGAGCTGCGTGCCATACTGGTCCGTCGTCAACTCGTAGGCGCTCGCGACGAACCCATGCTTGTCGTAGGTGAACTCTTCGCCGGCCTTAACGTAGCCCTCGATATCCTTGCCGGCGACAGCCGGTTTGAACTTAGCATTTGCGAAGCCTGGCCATACGGGCTGCACCGGCTCGAAGGCATGGGTCAGATCTATGTACTTGGCCGATTTGAGCGTGTTCTCATAAACCGACCAAAGGGACGATTCCTGCGCCACCGCGATCGCGGGCACTGACCAAGCGGCTCCGAGTAAGGCGATACGAGCGAATTGAGATACATTCATCTGCAATCTCCCCTAGACGTCGCCGAGTATCGCGAGTTCCCCGCAGGACGACAAGCATATGCATTCCTCGCAGGAGTGTCGCGCCAATACGGCTTCCACCAAGCCGCTTTCCGCCCACGGCTTGCGCGCCGCCTCATCCCAGCGGAGGACGCGCTCTTCCCTCGTCCGCTTACCGGAGAGGGACGCCCTTCACTTCACCGGCGCCACCCAGATCTCGGCGTCGAGCCTCTTGGTCGCGAGGCCGCGCGCGATGGCTTCGGCGCTGCGGGCGTTTTTCGACATGGCCACGGCCTGACGCTTGCTGATCACCAGCCCTTCGGCCAGTGCCCGGTTTCCCGAAAACACCCACGACAGGAACGGCACACGGCTGCCGCGCGCCCGCGAGAACCGCGCCGGCATGGTTTGCCTGGCGGTGTGGGCGACGACCTCGTCGATCCAGCCCTCCGCCAGCCGTGCGCCCGGCTCCAGCAGCAGCAGCCAGTCGCCCTTGGCCTGCCTGATGCCGGCAGCAATGCCACCGCTCGCCACATAAAGGCAACCGGCATGTTCGGCAACGCGGTGCGTCTGGTCGGTCGAGCCGGTGTCGCAGACGATGACATCGCGCACCACGCCCTCGACCGCGCCGCCGATCAGCGAGGCGAGCGTGCGGGCAAGTCTTTCCTCGTCATTCAGGGTCTGGATGAGAACGCTGAGCATCGTTAGCCGAATACCGGAAAGCCGGGCGCAGCGCCAGTTTTTGCGTCGCATCATAAAATTGTTCTTGATTTGTTCTAGCAGACGAAATAGGAATAATTTCATGAACAGAGCGATTCGACAGCCAGCCGACAGTCCCTGGGAGAGGGCGAAAATGGAACAGATCGTGCGTGCCGACATTGCAGCCTTCGGAGCAGGAAGAGCCGAGATGGCCAATGCGATGATCGAACAGAGCGGGATGCGCGTGCGTCCGGAGCGCAATCGCGGCCGTTCCGCGGGCATCAATCCGTCCGGGCGGTTCGAGCCGGTCAGCCGGCATGTCTTCGACGACGGCTGGAATTCGCTGGAGGAGTTGCCGCCGTTCAAGACGGAGGTGCAGGTCGAGAAGCCGCGCACCATCATCACCCGCAACGAATCACCCGATATTTCCTTCGACCGCTCGATCAACCCCTATCGTGGCTGCGAACATGGCTGCGTCTACTGTTTCGCCAGGCCTACGCATGCCTTCATGGGGCTGTCGCCGGGGCTGGATTTCGAATCGAAGCTGTTCGCCAAGCCGGATGCGGCGCGCATGCTCGACAAGGAACTGTCGAAGGACGGCTACCAGCCGCGCACCATCGCGATCGGCACCAACACCGATCCCTACCAGCCCATCGAGAAGCAGTACCGGATCATGCGCGAGATCCTCGAAGTGCTGGAGGCGCGCGGCCACCCGGTCGGCATCGTCACCAAATCCGCGCTGGTGACGCGCGACATCGACATCCTGTCGCGCATGGCCGAGCGCGGACTAGCCAAGGTGGCGCTGTCGGTGACGACGCTCGACCGCATGCTGGCGCGCACCATGGAACCCCGCGCCTCGACGCCGAGCAAGCGGCTGGAGGCGATCAGGCGGCTTTCGGATGCCGGCATTCCGGCCTCTGTCATGGTCGCACCGATCGTCCCTGGCCTTACAGACCAGGAGATGGAGCGCATCCTCGATTCGGCCTACGCGGCGGGCGCGCGTGAGGCGGGCTACGTCCTGCTGCGGCTACCGCTGGAGGTCGCGCCGATCTTCAAGGATTGGCTGCTGCGCCATTATCCCGACCGCTATCGTCACGTGATGTCGCTGATCCGCTCGATGCGCGACGGCAAGGATTACGATTCGGAATGGGGCAAGCGCATGAACGGCTCTGGCCCGTATGCCTGGCAGATCGGCCGGCGCTTCGAGATCGCCGCCAAACGGCTTGGCCTCAATGCCGAGCGGCGGTCGCTCAGGACCGACCAGTTCGTCGCTGCGGCCAAGGCAACCGAGCAACTGATGCTGCTTTGAAGGCATCATGTGCCGCAGCAGCCGGCGGCACATGGAAAAATCCCGTCCGGCCTGTCCTGTCCCCGGGCTTGCAGACGGTGCCCTCCGAGTCCGGTGCCTCACCGACCCGGAGGGGCTTGCGGAGAATCGGAGCCGATGCGAACCTCGCCGCAACATGGCTCGCGCGCGTTCTGATTCTCCGCTTCTCTTCGAAATCGTCGAGAGACCCGATTTCTCCTTCGAGACGAAGGCGATGGCCGAAGGCCTGTGGCCGGTGGCGGGAATGGACGAAGCCGGCCGCGGCCCGCTCGCCGGGCCAGTCGTCGCGGCAGCGGTGGTACTCGATCCCGCCAACATTCCCGATGGTCTCGACGATTCCAAGCGCCTCAGCCATCTGCAGCGCGAGGCACTGTTCCTGAAAATCCTCGGCTCCGCTCTTGGCGTGTCGATGGCCTCGGTCAGCGCGGAAGGCATCGATGGCAGCAATATTCTCAAGGCCAGCCTCGAGGCGATGCGCCGCGCTCTGGTCGGGCTCTCGGTGCAGCCAAAGCTGGCCCTAGCCGACGGCCGAGACGTGCCGCCCGGACTGCCATGCGAAGGAAGAGCGCTGATCAAGGGCGATCAACGCTCGCAGTCGATCGCCGCCGCCTCGATCGTCGCCAAGGTGATGCGCGACCGCATGATGTGCGGCTGCGGCAGCCATCACGCGCATTACGGGTTCGAACTGCATATGGGCTACGCCACGGTCCGCCACCGCACCGCAATCGAGATGCATGGACCGGTGGCGCGGCTGCACCGCGCGTCCTTCGCACCGTTCCGGCTTGGCGGAACCGAAGTGCTCGATGAAGAGAGCCTTTCCGGCCTGGACTAGCGAAAGCGGTGCTAATCTCCTCCCTTGAGGGGGAGATGGCCGGCAGGCCAGCGGGTGTCGCCGCGCGTGAAGCGCCGACCTTCTCTTTCATCCGACGTGTTATCCGATGTGACGTCGCGACGCTGAGGCGACCCCCTCTGTCGCCTTCGGCGACATCTCCCCCTCAAGGGGGGAGATTGTGCGCTCGACCGTTTTCGCCAATCTCCACTGTCGCCCAACAAAAAAGCCGCCAGGTTTCCCGGGCAGCTTTCGATGGCTTCTGGATGAAGTCGCTTAATTCAGCTTGGACTTCACTTCCTGAAGCGAGGCCTTGAACAGGTCGGCGCCGGCCTTTGCGTCAATCTTGCCGGCGAGCAGCGTGCGGGCGGCTTCGACGGCGATATCGACGGCGCTGGCGCGCACCTCGCTGATCGCCTCGCGCTCGGCCTGACCGATCTTCTGTTCGGCAAGCGCGGTGCGCCGGGCGACATAGTCCTGGGTCTTCTTGTGCGCCTCGGCAGCCAGCATGTCGGCCTCGCGCTTGGCGGCGGCGACGATGTCGGCGGCCTCCTGCTCGGCTTCCTTGCGCTTGCGCTGGTATTGACCGAGCAATTGCTGGGCCTCCTCGCGCAGCCGGCGAGCTTCTTCAAGCTCGTTGCTGATCTTGTCGGCGCGGGCGTCGAGCGCCTTGGCAATCAGCCTCGGCACCTTGATGTAGAGGGCAATGGCCAGGAAAATGACGAGGGCAACGGTGGCCCAAAGCGTCGCGAGTGATGTGGCGTCCATGATGCGCTCCTCACCGGGCCACGGATTTGACGGCTGCCGCGATCTCGGCCTTGCTGGCCTTGCCGCCGACAAGCGCCTCGACGATGGCCGAAGCAGTGTCCTCGGCGATCGTGCCGACTTCCTTCATGGCATTGGCCTTGATGGACGAAATGCGAGCCTCGGCTTCGCCAAGCTTCTGGTCAAGCGCTTCCTCGACCTTCTTGCGGGCGGCTTCGACTTCAGCCTTGGCGGAATCGTTGGCCTGCTGACCGATCGCATTGGCCTTGGCCTTGGCCTCCGCCAGCTCCTGCTCATAAGCGGCAACGGCGGCATCGGCCTCGCCCTTCAGTCTGGCGGCATGATCGAGATCTTGGGTGATGCGGTCGTTGCGGACATCGATGATGCCGCCGACACGCGGCATCACCACCTTCTTCAGGAAGAGGTAGAACAGCCCGAAGGTGATCGCCAGCCACAGAAGCTGCGACGGGAATGTCGCCGGATCGAATGGCGGGAACACGCCGTGCGCCTCGGCAGGCACGCCGGTCCCGGAATGCGTATCGCCTTCCGTGCCGGTATGGCCGCCTTCAACGGCGGGTGCGGACTCTTGCGCAAAGGCAGATGTCACCAACATGGACTATCCCCTGATATCAGGCCTGCCGCCGATTGCGGCCGGCCCGTCCAATTCCCAATCTTAGCCGAACAGGGGCTCAGCCGAACAGGGCCAGAAGCGCGATGAGAAGGGAGAAGATGCCCAGCGCTTCAGTCACGGCGAAGCCGAAGATCAGGCGGCCGAACTGGCCATCCGCAGCCGACGGGTTGCGCAGCGCGCCCGCCAGATAGCTGCCGAAGATGTTGCCGAGGCCAATACCGGCGCCACCCATGCCGAGGCATGCGATGCCGGCGCCGATGAACTTTGCTGCTTCTGCTTCCATTTGTTCAACTCCTTTGGATCTAAAATTCCGTTGCAATTCCATCCGGCAGCAATGCCGGAAACTCTTGGCCAGCCTGGGTCAGTGCCCGGGATGCAGGGCGTCGTTCAAATACATGCAGGTCAGCACGGCAAAGACGTAGGCCTGCAGGAAGGCGACCAGCAATTCCAGCGCCGTCAGCGCCACGGCCATCGCCAGCGGCAGGACCGATCCGGCAACGCCGAGCGTGCCAAGCGCGCTCAAGCTCACCACGAAGCCCGAGAACACCTTCAGCGTGATGTGGCCGGCCAGCATATTGGCAAACAGACGAACCGAGAGGCTGACCGGGCGCGAGACGAAGGAAATCACCTCGATCAGCACCACCAGCGGCAGCAGGTAAATCGGCACGCCATGAGGGACGAACAGTTTCAGGAAACCGAGGCCGTGCTTCATGAAGCCGTAGACGACGACAGTTCCGATCACCAGCGCGGCAAGGCCGAAAGTGACGATGATGTGGCTGGTGACGGTGAAGAAATACGGGAAAAGACCGAGCAGATTGGCAACGAGCACGAACATGAACAGCGAAAATACCAAGGGGAAGAACTTCATGCCTTGGGTTCCGGCCGCGTCCCTCAGCATGTTGCCGACGAATTCATAGGCCATTTCGGAGACCGACTGAAGACGGGTGGGAACGAGGCTGCGGCTCGAGGTGGTGAGATAGAGGAACGCCGATGCGACGGCGACGGTCGCGACCATGAAGAGCGCCGAATTGGTGAAGGACAGGTCGTAGCCGCCGATCTCGATCGGAATCAGCTTGTTGATATGGAACTGGTGGATCGGATCGACCTTGTCAGCAGCCACTTTAAATCCCCATCAAAGCCGCACGCGGCTTTAGTGTCCTGTTCACTGCGCCGGCAAGCGGCGCCTCAAGTTCATTCTTTCGGATCGCGGGTTTTGTCGCCCTGTCCGAATTCCGCCATAAGTCCCGCGGAGCGCAGGACATTGAGAACGCCGGCGCCAAAACCCAGCAGCAAAAAAACGATCAGCCCCCATGGCGAGGTCCCCGCCAGACGGTCGATGATCCAGCCGAGACCAGCGCCAACCACTATCCCGGCGATGAACTCGCTGGATAGCTTGAGCGCCTGGCCATATCCGGCCGCACTGCCCGCTTTCGCGTCGTCTTTCCCCTCGAGCCGGCCCGGCCGCCTTGTCGCAAGCGATGCTTCAAGGTTGCGCCGGCGGCGCTCAAGATCGTCGTCGCGGATGTCGGCTTGACGCTGTTTGCCGCGGCCGGTTTCTCCGGTTCCGTCTGGCCCGTTGGTGTCGGCCATCGCAACCCCCTTGCCCGGTCAGATCGTCGCCGTCCGTCCGCTCTTAAGTCGCCGGCAACATAGTTAGAGGGTCCGCGCCCGTCAAGCCACGGGCGGGACTTCAGCCTTAAGTATTTTCCCTATTTAAATCAAGCTCTTGCCAGGGTGCGACATCGTGCCCGCTACCGTCGTTGGCGTGCCGCGAGCGAATCCCTCCGGCAGCGGGTCCTCGATCGGCCGCGCCCGGGGCCTTGCCGGAGCGCTCAGCTCCAGCCGCCGCCATAGGTGCGGTAAAAGATATGCAGGCCGATCTTGGTCATTTTTTTCATCGTTCGCGCCCAACCCGGGTTGACGTAGTTGGCGTAGTAATGGGTCGACGATCCGACTTCCGGGATGAAGATCTTGCCGGCAGTGACCGCCATGGCGATATCCTGCGCGGTCTTGTAGTGGGAGGGGCTCTGGATACGCTTCTTCCTGCCGTCGCAAGCGAAGGAAAACTGGCAACGGTTGAACCATTTGTCGTTCTGATAGACGACGCCGCAGATCGAGCTCGGATAGGCCGGATTGCGAACGCGATTGAGGATGACCTGGGCGACGGCG
>NZ_RZSX01000231.1:0-7810 GCF_004023105.1 Mesorhizobium sp. M5C.F.Ca.IN.020.32.2.1
GACAAGATGTCCATGTTCTTGTTCCACAGCGCCAGCGTCGTCTCCTCGATCGGCGCCGAGGTTGCCAGGCCGGCATTCGACACCAGTATATCGATGCCGCCGAACTCGACCGCGGTCTCGGCGAAGCCGGAGATCACCTGGTCCTCTGACGTGACATTGATGACCAGCGGCCGCACGAAATCTTTGCCATAGGCTTTCGCCAGCTCGTCATTGGCGCTGGCAAGGGCGGTCTCGTCGATGTCGGCCAGCACGACGCAGGCGCCTTCGCGCAGCAGCCGGTTGGCCGTCGCCCGGCCGATGCCGCCGGCGCCGCCGGTGACCAGCGCGATCTGGCCGGCTAGAGCCTTCGGCTTCGGCAGGCGCTGCAGCTTTGCCTCTTCGAGCAGCCAGTACTCGATGTCGAAGGCTTCCTGCTCGGGCAGCCCGACATAGGTCGACACCGTCGAGGCGCCGCGCATGACATTGATGGCGTTGACGTAGAATTCGCCCGATATGCGCGCCGTCGCCTTGTCGCCGGCGAAGGTGAACATGCCGACGCCGGGCATCAGATAGACCACGGCGTTCGGATCACGCACCGGTGGCGAATCCACGTGCTTGCAGCGGTCGTAATAAGCCTGATAGCCAACACGATACTCCGCCACATCGTCGGCGAGACGGGCGATGACGGCATCGACGTCGGGATTCCCGGGATCGAATTCGATGACCAGCGGCCGGATCTTGGTGCGCAGGAAATGGTCCGGGCAGGATGTGCCGAGCGCTGCCAGTGGGCGCAAATCCTTCGAATTGACGAATTCGAGCACGGCTGGCGAATCGTCGAAATGGCCAAGCTTGTGGCTTTTCTCCGAAATCAGGCCGCGGATCCTCGGCATCAGCTTTGCCGCCGCGGCGCGACGCGCCGGCGCGTCGAGCGATTTGACGACTTCGCCACCGAAGATCGGCTTGCCTTCAGACTTGCGCTCGAACCAGTCGATCGCCTGGTTGATCACCGAGATCGTCGTCTCGTAGCATTCCTTTGGGGTGTCGCCCCAGGTGAACAGGCCATGGCTTGCCAGGACGACGCCCTTGGCCTCAGGGTTCTCGAGGCAGAATTTTTCCAGCCACAGGCCGAGTTCAAAGCCCGGACGCTTCCACGGCAGCCAGCCGATCGCGTCGCCGAAGATCTCCTTGGTCAGCGCCTTCGAATCCTTGGCGGCGGCAATGGCGATAATGGCGTCGGGATGCATGTGGTCGACATGGGGCTTCGGCACGAATGCGTGCAGCGGCGTATCGATCGAGGCCGCGCGCGGATTGAGGTTAAAGGTGCAGTGGGGCAGATAGCCGACCATTTCGTCTTCATGCTCGAGGCCGCGATAAAGACCCTTCAACGCCCTGAGCTTGTCCATATAGAGCGTGGCGAAGCCGTCGAGCTTGATCGAGGCGCTGTCGCCGCCCGAGCCCTTGACCCACAGCACTTCCATGTTCTCACCGGTGAGCGGATCCTTTTGCCAGATCTTGGAAGAGGTGTTGCCGCCGCCATAGTTGGTGACGCGCTTGTCGGAGCCAAGAACATTCGAGCGATAGACGAGACGTTCCGGCTCGCTCATTGCTTGGGCTTTCGCGTCATCCCAAAGATTGGCGAGGCGCGTGCCGGAGCGCTTGTCGAGCATAGGTAATCCTCCCGTGACGTGAGACGCGCAAACGATGCGGTCAATTGCCACCGCATTGCGGGTCAGCTTTGCTCGAATGTCCACGCAAGCGGCGGCGTTGTCAATCACAAACGATCAAGATTGATCATATTGCACTGCACAATGAAATTATATGATCGGAAATGATTGACACTGCGCGTTTTGGGTGCCTAGATGCTCGGCAGGGAGGAACCATGCACGAGAAAGAGCGCCACAGGATCATTTTGTCCGCCGTCCAGGAAAAGCCTGTGGTGACGGTGCAGGAGATGGTCGACCTGACGGACTCGTCCGAGGCGACGATCCGGCGCGACATCGCCGCATTGCATGTGCAAAAGCGCCTGCGCCGCGTGCGCGGCGGCGCCGAGGCGATCACGCCACCGCAGTTCATCGGCCTTGCCGGCCGGCCTTTTTCCGTCAACGAGACGATCAACGCTTCGCAGAAGCGGGCCATCGCGCGGGACGCCGTGGAACTCTGCAAGGACGGCGAGCCGATCATCATCAATGGCGGCACCACCACCTTCCAGATGGTGCATTTCCTGACCGGCCGCCGGATGCCGATCTTCACCAATTCCTTTCCGATCGCCGAGCACCTGCTCAAGCACTCCAAGAACACGGTGATGCTGTCGGGCGGCACCATCTACCGCGAGCAGAACATCATCCTGTCGCCCTTCGAGAATGACGTGACGCGCAATTTCTATGCGCGCCGCATGTTCATGGGCGCACAAGGGCTCGGGCCACTCGGCTTGATGGAAGGCGATCCGCTGCTGATCCAGGCCGAGCAGAAACTGATCGATCAGGCCGACGAACTGGTGGTGCTGGTCGACTCGTCGAAGTTCAGAAAACGCTCGAGCCTGATCCTGTGCGGCCTGTCGCGCATCGCGACCGTCATTACCGACGACGGCATCGAGGACCGCGAGGCCAAGATGTTGGAGGCCGCGGGTGTGACGCTGGTCGTCGCCCGCACAACGCTGGGCAATAAGGAAGAATCTTCGCTGCAGGCCTGAGGCCCGCAGCGGCGATGGAATGCAACACTCAAGGGAGGATATTCGATGAGCTTTCTGAAGAAACTGATGGTTACGGCGGCGTTCTCCGCCGCCATGTTCGTGAATGCCGCCTATGCCGAGAACGTCAAGATCGCACTGGTGGTGAAGTCGCTCGGCAATGGCTTCTTCGATGCCGCCAACAAGGGCGCCGAAGAGGCGGCCAAGGAACTCGGCGACGTCGATATCATCTACACCGGCCCGACCAAGGCGACCGCCGAAGCGCAGATCGAGGTGATCAATTCGCTGATCGCCCAGAAGGTCAACGCCATCGCCATTTCGGCCAATGACGCCGACGCGCTGGTGCCGGCGCTGAAGAAGGCGATGGATCGCGGCATCACCGTCATCTCATGGGATTCAGGCGTCGCTCCGGATGGTCGCCAGCTCCACCTCAACCCCTCGGACACCAACCTGATCGGCGAGACCATCATCAAGCTTGCCGCCGACTACCTGCCGGAAGGCGGCGACGTCGCCATCCTGTCGGCTTCGTCCACCGCGACCAACCAGAACGCCTGGATCGACGCGGCCAAGAAGGTGCTGCCGGAGAAATTTCCCAAGATCAACCTCGTCGCCACCGTTTACGGCGACGACGACTCGGCCAAGAGCACGGACGAAGCCAAGGGCCTTTTGAAGTCCTATCCGAACCTCAAAGCGATCATCGCACCGACCACGGTCGGCGTCGTTGCCGCCGCTCAGGTGGTGACCGACCAAGGCCTGATCGGCAAGGTCAACGTCACCGGCCTGGCGCTGCCGTCGGAGTTCAAGAAGTTCATCGACAACGGTGCCAGCCAAGCGGTCGCGCTGTGGAACCCGATCGACCTCGGCTACTCGGCCGTCTACCTCGCCCATGATTTGGCGGTGAAGAAGGAAGAAGCCAAGCCGGGTGCGGCGCTGTCGATCGGCCGCGTCGGCAAGGTCACGCTCGACGACACCAATTCGGCTGCGATGGCTCCGCCCTTCAAGTTCGACAAGTCGAACATCGAAGAATTCTCCAAGATCTATTGATCCTGGAGCCCTTCAAGCCGGCGCGGCGGGGCAGAGGTTCCGCCGCGTCCTCAAACGGACCTGCTGCAGGGCTTGATACGACTATGGACACGACAGCCCAACTCAACCCGACGACCGAGCAGCCTTTGGCTCCGGCTCCGCGCCTGACCCTGTCCGGCATCTCGAAGAGTTTTCCCGGCGTGCGCGCGCTGCATGATGTTAGCCTGTCGCTCTATCCCGGCCAGGTGACCGCTCTGATCGGCGAGAACGGCGCCGGCAAGTCGACGCTGGTCAAGATCATGACCGGCATCTACCAGCCCGATGCGGGCAGCATCAGCATCGATGGCCAGGCCGTCACCTTTCCCAGCGCTCATGCCGCCTTCGGGCACGGCATCACCGCCATCCACCAGGAAACCGTGCTGTTCGACGACCTGACGGTGGCCGAGAATATCTTTCTCGGCCATGCGCCGCGGTCGCGCTTCGGCACCATCGACTGGCGCATCATGCGCAAGAATGCCCGTGAAGTATTGAACACCATGGGTGCCGGCCACATTGACGCCGACGCGCGGCTGAAGGACCTCGGTATCGCCAACAAGCACCTCGTGGCAGTCGCCCGCGCCATGTCGATCGATGCCCAGATCGTCATCATGGACGAGCCGACCGCAGCGCTGTCGCTGAAGGAGATCGAGGAGCTCTTTTTGCTCATCGAATTCCTGAAGAGCGAAGGCAAGGCGATCCTGTTCATCAGCCACAAGTTCGACGAGATCTACCGCATTGCCGACCGCTATACGGTGTTCCGCGACGGCGAAATGGTCGGCAAAGGCCTGATCAGGGATGCCGGCCAGAGCCAGATCGTGCGCATGATGGTCGGCCGCGCCGTCGATCACATTTTTCCGCAGCGCAAGGCCGAGATCAGCGCGCCGGTGCTCACTGTCTCGGGGCTGTCGCACCCGACCGAGTTCGACGACATCGGTTTCGAGCTGCACAGAGGCGAAATCCTCGGCTTCTACGGCCTCGTCGGCGCCGGCCGCAGCGAGGTCATGCAGGCGATATCAGGCATCACCCGCACCAGCAGCGGCACAATCACGCTGGAAGGCAAACAGATCGTGCCGAAATCGGCAGCGGATTCGATCGACGCCGGCATCGTCTATGTGCCGGAAGAGCGCGGCAAGCAAGGCGTGGTGATCGGCCTGCCGATCTTCCAGAATATCTCGCTCCCCTCACTCAAGCGCACGTCCAAATCAGGCGTGTTGCGGCTGGCCGAGGAGTTCGCACTGGCCCGTTCCTACACCGAGCGGCTCGATTTGCGCGCCTCGTCGCTCAGCCAGGATGTCGGCACGCTGTCGGGCGGCAACCAGCAGAAGATCGTCATCGCCAAATGGCTGGCTACCGCGCCCAAGGTGATCATCCTCGATGAGCCGACCAAAGGCATCGACATCGGCTCGAAAGCCGCCGTGCACGGCTTCATGGCCGAGCTCGTCGCGCAGGGCCTGTCGGTGATCATGGTGTCGTCCGAACTGCCCGAGATCCTCGGCATGTCCGACCGGGTGATCGTCATGCGCGAGGGCCGCATCGCCTCAGTCTATGACAACAAGGGGCTCGACGCCGAAACGCTGGTCAGAACGGCAGCGGGGATCGCAGCATGAAGGCTCTTCTCAAAAATCGCGAAGTCTGGCTTCTCGCCGCCATCGTCGTGCTGATCGGGCTGATCTCAATGCGCTTTCCGGGCTTTGCCAATCCTGCCAATCTAAGCCAGGTGTTCAACGACACCTCGATCCTGATGATCCTGGCGCTGGGTCAGATGGTTGTCATTCTGACCCGCTCGATCGACCTGTCGATGGCGTCCAATCTCTGCTTCACCGGCATGGTAGTGGCGATGCTGAACGCCGCGCATCCGGCAATCCCGATCCCGCTGCTGATCGTCATCGCACTGCTAGTCGGACTGGTGCTCGGCGTGATCAACGGCCTGCTGGTATGGCGGCTGAACATCCCGTCAATCGTGGTGACGCTCGGCACGCTGACCATCTACCGCGGCGCCACCTTCGTCATCTCCGGAGGCGCCTGGGTCAATGCCGACCAGATGAGCCCTGAGTTCATCGGCCTGCAGCGCGCGGCCTTTCTCGGCATCCCGGTCCTGTCGTGGATCGCCATATTGGTCATCGCCTTGTTCTTCCTCGTGATGACGCGCACCGCGCTCGGCCGCTCGATCTACGCCATCGGCGTCAATCCGACGGCGTCGGTTTATGCCGGCATCGATGTCGGCCGCACCAAGTTCATCGTCTTCTGCATCTCGGGGATGGCCGCCGGTCTCTGCGGTTATCTCTGGATTTCGCGCTACGTCATCGCCTCGGTCGAGGTCGCCAATGGCTACGAGCTCAACATCATCGCCGCCTGCGTCATCGGCGGCATCTCGATCGCCGGCGGCATCGGCTCGGTCGGCGGCGCAGTGCTCGGTGCGCTGTTCCTCGGCATCATCTCCAATGCGCTGCCGGTCATCAACATCTCGCCCTTCTGGCAGATGGCGATTTCGGGCAGCGCCATCATCCTGGCCGTGGTGCTCAATGCGCGCGGCGAACGCCGGCAAGGCCGCATCATCCTCAAAAAGGCGGAAGCGGCATGACCGACACTCCAGCCCCACGCCACATTCCCAACCGGCTCGACAAGCCGCTCAACGCGGCGATCTTCTCATGGGAGGCGCTGCTGGTCGCGGTGGCAGTCGCCATCTTTGCCGTCAACAGCTTCGCCTCGCCCTATTTCCTCGACGCATGGTCGCTGTCTGACCTGACCTTCAACTTCACCGAGAAGGCACTGATCGCGCTTGCCATGGCGCTGCTGATCATTTCCGGCGAGATCGACCTGTCGGTCGCCGCCATCATTGCGCTGGCCTCGACGATGATGGGCATGGCGGTGCAGGCCGGCGCCGGCACGCCGGTGCTGGTGACGATCGGCATCGTGGTCGGGCTTGGCTGCGGCGCCTTTAACGGGCTGCTCGTCACCAGGCTGGGATTGCCGTCGATCGTCGTTACCATCGGCACGATGAGCCTGTTTCGCGGCATCGCCTTCATCGTCCTCGGCGACCAGGCCTACAAGGGCTATCCCCCGAGCTTCGCCTTCTTCGGCCAAGGCTATGTCTGGTGGGTGGTGTCGTTCGAACTGACGCTGCTCCTCGTCGCGGCGGTCGTCTACTGGTTCCTACTACACCGGACGAGCTTCGGCCGCCGCGTCTTCGCCATCGGCAACAACCCGGTTGCGGCGCAGTTTTCCGGCGTGCGCGTCGGCCGCATCAAGTTCATCCTGTTCTGCCTGACCGGCTTGATGGCCGGCATCGCCTCGGTGCTGATCACCTCGCGGCTCGGCTCGACCCGACCGTCGATCGCGCAAGGCTACGAATTGGAAGTCATCACCATGGTGGTGCTTGGTGGCGTCAGCATCCTGGGCGGCGCCGGCAGCATTCTGGGTGTCGTGCTCGCCGCCTTCATCATGGGGCTGGTGACTTTTGGCCTGGGGCTGCTCAACGTGCCCGGCATCGTCATGTCGATCTTCATCGGCCTGCTGCTGATCATCGTCATCGCGCTGCCGATCGTCTGGCGGCGGGTGCGTCGGGAGCGTTTCACCTGATGGCCGAAAAATACGCGTTCAAGATGAAGCTCAATCCGGGCATGAAGGCCGAATACAAAAGGCGCCATGACGACATCTGGCCGTCGCTGGTGGCGCTGTTGAAGCAGGCAGGCGTTTTCGACTATTCGATCCATCTCGACGAAGAGACCAACACCTTGTTCGGCGTGCTGTGGCGGCGTGACGACCACGGCATGGATGAATTGCCGAAGCACCCTGTGATGCAGCGCTGGTGGGCCGAGATGGCCGACATCATGGAAACCAAGCCTGATAACGAGCCGGTGGCGGTGCCGCTGGAAACCATGTTCCATATGGAATGACCCACCACGTCGCCGTCATCGATATCGGCAAAACCAATGCCAAGGTAGCGCTGGTCAATCTCGACGACATGCGCGAATTCGCGCTGCGCCGCATGGCGAATGCGCCCGTTGCCGACGGTTCCTACCCGCACCACGATGTCGAGCTTTTGTGGTCGTTCATTCTCGACAGCCTCGCCGGGATTAATCG
>NZ_RZSX01000232.1:0-7808 GCF_004023105.1 Mesorhizobium sp. M5C.F.Ca.IN.020.32.2.1
GATCGTACGGGTCCGATAGATAGTTCGGGACAATTCGCGGCGCGTCAGCCGGGTTGGGCGAACGCAACTCGAGGAAACCGCGGGAACGTGGCCGGATATGGCAGGCATTGAGCGTGCAGCCATAGCCGCTTTCGACTGGCGCAACGCCGTCCTCTATGCCGGAACCGGCTAAGAAGGCGAACTGGATGTCGGGGTGCGGATCTTCGCGATTGGCCCACCAGAAGGCGCCGCCCTCGATGATGTTGGAGCAGGCCGGACCATTGCGAAAGAGCACATATTGCAGTCCCGCCCAAGCCTTCCAGGGCAGCTTCTTGTACTTGTCGTAACCATGAGGACCATTCAGCTCATAGATCAGGTAGACATCCATGTGGTCCTGGAGACCGCGGCCGACGCCGGGCAAATCATGGACCACCGGGATGCCGAGTTCGTTCAGATGCGCGCCGGGACCGATTCCGGACAAAAGCAGCAGCCGTGGCGAGTTGATTGCTCCGGCCGACAGGATCACCTCGCGTTCGGCCGTCGCCACGGTGCGGACGCCGCCGCGCACATATTCGACGCCGATCGACCGCTTGCCCTCGAAGAGGATGCGAAGAACCCGGCTGCCGGTCTGCACCGAAAGATTGGATCGCTTGCGCGCCGGCTTCAGATAGCACACGGCCGCACTGGCTCGGCGGCCGTTGCGCAGCGTGAGTTGATAGAGACCTGAGCCGGCCTGCTCGCCGCCGTTGAAGTCGGCAACATAGGGAATGCCCGCCTGCTGGCAGGCCTGCAGCCATATCTTGGTCAGCGGGCTGACGTGCTCGGGACTGGATACGTGCAGCGGGCCGCCTCGCGCATGTGCAGGGCCCGCCAGCGTGTCGTTGTCCTCGGCCTTTGTGAAAAACGGCAGAACATCCACATAGGACCATCCTTCGGCACCGTCGGCTGCCCAGCTGTCATAGTCGGACGGGATGCCGCGTACATACAGCATGGCATTGACGGAGGAGCCGCCGCCCAGCACGCGCGCCTGGACCATCGTCGGCGTCGAGGCCTTGGGGTTCCCGGCCGTCGGTTCCTGCGCGAAGCGCTGGAGCAGGTTGCCTGTCGCGGTCTTGTAGACCATCGCCGGCAGGTGGATCGCGATGTTCCGGTCTTCCGGACCCTCCTCGAGAAGCAGCACCGACGTCCTGGGGTCTTCGGAGAGACGTGAGGCGACAACGCATCCGGCCGAGCCACCGCCAATCACGACATAGTCAGGCATCTGTCCATCCGTCACGCAAGCAGAGAGGCGGCCGCAGTCGGTGGGGCCGCCTCTCTGAGCGGGCATCAGCCCTGGGAGGTACCGGTCACGCGGCGGCCTTGAATTCGTTCCATGCCGCCACCCAGTCGGCATAGGTCGCGAACTCGGACGATTCGAGCGGCGGAATGCCGAGCAGCGGCGACGACTTGAAGATACCCTCGACGTCGGAATAGTCGAACAGCGCCCTCGTCTCCGGCGGCAGCAGATCGAGCGCTTTCGGCGACACAACGCCCGCGGCGTTGCGCGTTGTGACTTTCGCCTGAACTTCCGGCGAGATCGCCATGTCGAAGAAGGCATAGGCGGCATCCTCGTTGTCGACCGAAGGCGGCATGAACCACGCGTCGCACCATGTGCCAGCGCCCTCCTTCGGTATCGTGTATTCGGTCTTTACGCCTTGCTTGGCGGTCTCCACCGGAATGCCCGTCCAGCCGCAGAAGAGCGCGGCCACCTCGCCCGAAACGAACAGCGAGACGAGGTCGCCATAGGTCAGGCTGATAATGCGCGACTGGTCGCGGTACTTCGTAAGATTGTCGAAGATCGCCTTCATCTCGTCGCGCGAAACATTCGGGAACTTGTCCCCGAGGCCGGCCATGCGAGCTGCGATCGGCCAAGTGGCGAGCGTGTCGTCGACGAAGGCGATCTTGCCTTTCATCTCGGGCTTGAGCAGGTCCTCATAGGAAGTTGGCTTCTCCATCAGCGCCGGATTGTAGACGAGCGCGTTGAGTCCCCAGGCATAGGGCACGCCGTAAAGCTGACCATTCCGATACCAAGTCGGCTTGTCGTAGAAGACGTCGAAGAGGTTGTCCTTGTTGTAGTTGGGCAGCTTGGCCTTATCGAGCGGGTTGGCGATCTTGAGCACGTCGATATAGAGGTCTGCATAACCTTGGTTGTATTCCGCGGCATCGAAAGGCGGCGGGTTCGGCACGCTGAATTTCGTGGTCACGTCGTCCTGATTGCCCATCGCGCTCACTTCGACATTGATGCCGTTCTTGGCGCGCCAGTCGGCCAGTTCCTCGGTCAGTTCCCAGCCTTCCCAGGCCATGATCTGCAAGTCGCCACTGGCGGCGTGCGCCAAGTGAGGGATGAACGGGCCGAGCGCCACAGCGCCTGCCACGGCACCGGCGCCGCGCAGGAAAGTGCGGCGCCCCATCGCCATCTGCATGATTTCGTCCGTCGACCAAATTCGTCTCATCTCAGTTCCCCTGTTGATGTTTCTTCGCCTTTGAAGTGTCCCGCGTGGCCCGCGTTTTCACAATTTCGCATGGCCGAGATTGCCGTCGTCTGATGACGCGAGATGTGCGTCACATTGCGAGGACGGTGCCGCCCGCGGTCGGCAGGCTTGAACGGGTTCAAGGGCGCGGCAGCATCACAACGTTGGCGGCGTCCCAGAAGACCTTGGTGCGGGCGTGCAAGGCGGGCGGGACGTTTCGGGCGTTGCGCTGAACCTGAATCCGGACGCTGGATTGATCGTCAAGTCGGACGGTGTAGAACGAACGGCTGCCGATGAAGACGATGTCTTCGACCGTGCCCTCGACAGACTGCGGAGCCGCATCACCGGACTGGAAGCTCAGTGATTCCGGGCGGATTGAGATCGTTACGCTGTCATCCTGAGATGCGTTCGCGTCGCTTGCCAGGAAGCGGATGCCCGATGGCGTCACCGCCGTCGTACCGACGCCGTTGACGTGGGTTACCCTGGCCTCGAAGAGGTTGGTCTCGCCGAGGAATTTCGCCGCGAACAGCGACTTCGGCCTGGCATACATGTCCTCGGGGCGATCGAGCTGGACGATCCGTCCCTTCTCCATCAGCGCGACGCGATCGGACAGGATCATGGCTTCATCTTGATCGTGCGTGACATAGACAAAGGTGGTGCCGGACTCGGCGTGAATGCGCTTCATTTCGGCCAGCATATGCTGCCGGATCTTGAGGTCGAGGGCGGCGAGCGGCTCATCGAGCAGCAGGACCTTCGGCCCGTTCACCAGTGCCCGGGCCAACGCCACGCGTTGGCTCTGACCGCCGCTGATCTGGTCGATATAGCGGTTGGCGAAGCTGTCGAGCTGGACGATGTGGAGCATACGCTGAACCCGCTCCTTGATCTCGTCCTTAGGCAAGCCTTTGACTTTCAGGCCGAAGGCCACGTTTTCAAAGACGTCCAGATGCGGGAAGAGAGCGTATCGCTGGAACACCATGTTGACCGGCCGACGTTCGGGTGGCACGCCGGCGACATCGACGCCGCCGATGCGCATCGAGCCCTGCGTCAGCGTGTCGAAGCCTGCGATCAGACGCATGAGCGTGGTCTTGCCACAGCCGCTCGGTCCGAGCAGGGTCAGGATCTCGCCCTCCTCGATCGCGAGGTTGATCTCGGACAGCGCCGTGAAGCTGCCAAAAACCTTCTTGCCGGCGCGAATTTCAATGATGGGTCGGGGAGGGGTCATGCTGGGCTCCTCAGGGCGCTTCGCGGCTGGCGATGGACGAATTGCGGCGCAATCTACCGATCACCCAGGCGCCGATCAGAATGGCAGCGGAGAAAGCGAGCGCCAGCGTCGAGATGGCGTTGATCAACGGCGTCACAGTGCGCCGCATCATCGACCAGATGTACATCGGCAGCGTCGTCTCGGTGCCCGCCACGAAGGAGGTGACGACGAACTCGTCGAAGGAGACGGCGAAGGCGAGGATGGAGGACGAGATCAGCGTCGGTGCGATCAGCGGCAGCGTAACGCGCGCGAAGGTTTTTCTCTGGCCGGCGCCGAGGTCTCGTGCCGCCTCCTCGAGTGACAGGTCGAATAGTGTCAGGCGGGCCCTCATTGCAACGATCATGATGGGAATGGCAACGACCACGTGCGAAATGACGATGGTGACGGTCGACAGCTGCACGCCAGCTTGGGCGAAGAGGACGAGGAGTGAGACGCCGACGAAAAGGCCGGGCAGCGCGATCGGCGTCACGGTAAGGACCTCGATGAGACCCCGCCCCATACGGCCGAAGCGCAACCACGCCAGCGACGCGGTGGCGCCTAGCACGAGCGTGATAGTGGCCGTCATCAAAGCGATGACGAGGCTTTTCAGTACGGCGGCGCTCAACTGCGGATTGCCGAGCAGCTCCTCGTACCAGCGCAGGCTGAAGCCGGTGAAGGGGAAAGACAGTGACGGCGATGCGTGGAAGCTGAACAGGACGATGATCAGCAGCGGCGCAAGAAGAAAGCCGAGGGTCGTCCAGACAATGAGCTTGAGCAGCATCTATGCCTCCGCGCTTGCAACCGGACGCCGACGATTGATGATGACGCCGCTCATGCGACCAAGTGCGACGATGGCGACGTAGAGGAGCACCGATACTGCGAACATGACGAATGCCTGCGCCGCTCCCAGCGGCCAGTTTCCGGTCTTGCGGAACTGGTCGGCGATCAGCAGGCCAGTGGTCTGGCCGGACGAGCCGCCGAGCATCTGTGGCGTGACGTAGTCGCCGGCGACCAGGATGAAGGTCAGCATAAAGGCGCCGACGAGGCCGTTGGCAGCATTCGGCGCGATGACCCTGAAGAACGCACCCAAAGACGAAGTACCGAGATCGCGGGCAGCATCGAGCAGTTCGCGTTTGATCTCACTGAGGGATGCCACCACCAGCAGGATGCAGAACGGGAGATAGATGTGAACCAGAGTGATGGTAACGGCGAAGGAATTGAACAGAAGAGCGCTGACTGGTTCGTCGATAATGCCGAGCTGGAGCAGCACCGTGTTCAGGACGCCATTCGTTCCCAGCAGCGTCCGCCACGCATAGATGCGCACGAGATAGCTGGAAAACCAGGTGAGCAGGATCAGATAGAGGATGATCTGGGAGCGACTGACATAGACGAGGTAGTAGCTGACCGGAATGGAAAGGATGAGCGTGATCGTCGCCGTCAGCAAGCCGATACGGACCGCATTTATCGTTACTTTCCAGAATGCGGGCGATGTCAGCGAGTCGAGATAGTTGCCCCACTGAAAATCGGGGATGATGCGGTAGGATGCCGACGACCAGAAGCTGTAGGCGAACAGGATGAGACTGGGCACGACGAAGAATGCTACCATGTAGATGACCGTCGGCGCCGCCAGTGTCGCGTTGGTCCTTGTTCGCATGAGACTCATTCGTCACCCCACTTTGGGCGGATAGCGTTAGGCGTAGGCGAGTCCCCTCCGCTTCCAGGGACCATTCGCACCGGCCGTCTACAGGCTCGAAGACGGCACGGATGGTCTCCGCCGGGCAGGGAGCGCTAATCGTTCCCCGCCGTGCCGATCAACAGTGCACCGACTGCTTGCTTAATCTCTCACAGTTGTTCAGGTCCCGGCCCTGCACACAATTTCGCAAAAGGGGGTTTGGTGAAGCTGGATGAAGCACGCTGTGCGCTGATGCGCTTCTCTATCAGCGCTACGACTAGACCCTACAGAGCGTTGCAGCGGTAGAAGTTGACTAGGTCGCGCGTTGGGCAAATCTCTTTGCCGCCAACCAAGGCGTTAGGCGAATGGCTTAGCCCGCCACTAGGAGAGGATGCGCTCTTGTCCACTGTGCTTCGCGTGTCGAAACACCGAGCCTGACTACTTACGATGTAGACCGAAACACCCGAAGCTGGCGCCGAGCTTTGCGCCTTTGCACTTGCTATGTGAAGGCGACCGGCTTAACGTTAGATCGATATAATCGCCACGATATTGGATTGCTGGAGAAAGGAATGAGAGGAAGTGCATCGGTAAAACGCGTAGTTTTCTTGGCTTTGTTGACCGGGGTGTCTGCCGCCGTCCTAGCTCATGGGCAAGCTTCGGGCGCACTGATTTCTAACTACTCCGAGCGGCAAGTTGCGCTTTCACAGATAAAGCTGGCCGCCTATGACGCTGCTTGGTCTTACTTGCTTGGCGTCGATGAAAGCAATTCTGAAGAAGTTGGCCAGCTGACGAAACAGACGAGTCATCCACGTGAATATTAGGCGAGCTAGAAAAGCCAACAAGCGAGAACATGTCGGACTGCGACACTAGACGGCCGCGATAGCAACCATCGATCTCCTTACTAATGGCATGCTTTGTACCCAGTGGAGAAAGCGGTCGCGGCCTCGGATCGTCTGGAAAGGCGGCCTCGCCACCCTCTAGAATCTCGCACACCAGGCTGCGATCTGCGGACTTTCGAGGCCTCCGCTCACGTACGAAATAGCCGGCAGCGCTCCTGGATGGTGGTTGCCAGCTTGGCGACGATGACCTGGTCGGCGTCGCTGTTTACTACGGCCGGCGGACAGGGCAACCCCCTTTACCTCCCAGGGTGCGGACGGGCGTCAGGACCTGGTCTGGTGACCGGCGGCCACAGATCAACCGGCACCGAGGCAGGCGATTCGATCATTGCTTACACCCTGCCGCGATACCTTGGCGACGTTTGATCAAGATCCCATTCGGGGCGTGAGCAGGCGGTAGCTCGACTGCCGCTGATCGGCGTCGCCCATCACGATATCGACAGAACGTTAGCACATGTCGGCTTTTCTCAGGTCCGAAAGGTCGCCGTAACGCCTCCAGGGCCGCGTTTCAGGTTCTGCTGCGGGGGCGGGGTGCATTCGTTGCGCCAAAAATCCATGAAGGCCGCGGGCGAGACCGCGGCCGAATTGCGGGGCAGGTTAGGCCTTGCAAGTCCATGGATCGTTCGGGCACCCTCCGGCGTTATGTTGTCAGCCAAGCGGGTGACTTTCATTAGGGAAGGAGCAAAGCGATGAAAGAAATGGTTCTCGCAGGAATCGTCGCGCTGTCGGCGTCAACATCGCTGGCGCAGACGAGCACTGCCCCCGAGGCTACGGCTCCAGCAGCCGACACTGCTATGCCTGTTGCCCAGCAGGCAGGCGGGCCCGCAAATCTCTGCCAAGAGCTCCTCGCCTTCATGAAGGCGCCTGCCGAAGCGGCTACCCCGACCGCTGCTGCCCCGGCTCAGCAAGCTGGCACATCTACTAGCAGCGCAGCCGCGCCCGCCAAGCCGGAGACCGGAACGGGCTCGGCGCAGAAAATTACGGGGCAATCTGGAGTTGCCAGCGACTCTCCACAACCGAACAAGGAGAAGGTGGCCAGCGGATCGGCCACGAACGCGCCCCAGAAGGAAAGCAGGGCCGCGCCGTTGCCCCCCTCCGATACGTCGAGCACCCCCAAGGATTCCGTGATAGATGTCGCGAAAGCGGAGGAACTGGCCGCCGCCAATGACATTGCACAATGCCAGAAGACCGCGCGGCAAATGAGAGTGGCCGGCGTCGCCATGCCGCCGCCGTTGCTTTCACTGGCGGCGCTCGACCTGCAGTTTCAGCAAAAATCCGGTGAGGTCCCCCAGTCATCCGGATCTGGCAATCCACCTGCGACGGGGCAGGATCCAGCGCAGCAGACGCAGACGCCGAAATGAGAGCATGACTGCGACTTTGAGCAGGTGAGAAAGGGAGAAGGCGGGATGGGCATGATCTTGACCGGAATTGTCGTTTCGATCGCAATTGCGCTCGGGGCGGGCTATTTTCTTCTGAGCGCGCAGCAGCAACAGCCAGCATGGCAGGTTTAC
>NZ_RZSX01000233.1:0-7792 GCF_004023105.1 Mesorhizobium sp. M5C.F.Ca.IN.020.32.2.1
CCGGTGCTCGCTTCCATCCTGGCCAACGCCTCTGCTTGCGGCGCGGGCAACCTGACGCCCTTAACCGCCGCCGAGGCGCGCAGGCTGGAGCCGAAGCTGCGATGCACGGCGGCCCTTTTGTCTCCCGCAACCGGCATCATCGACAGCCACGCCCTGATGCTGGCGCTGCTGGGCGACGCCGAGAAGCACGGGGCGACACTCAGCCTCAACACCCGCATCGTCGCCGGCCGCATCGAGAGTGGGCGCATCGTGCTCGACACGGTCGACAGCACCAGCGGCGGCTTTGAAATCGCCACCGCGCGCTTCATCAACGCCGCCGGGCTTGGCGCCACGGCACTTGCCGGCTCGCTTGACGGGCTCGACCGGCAATTCGTGCCAGAAATACGCTACGCCAAGGGCAATTATTTTTCGGTCGCCGGCCGGGCGCCGTTCTCGCGACTGGTCTATCCCATACCCGAACCCGGCGGGCTCGGCGTGCATCTGACGCTCGACCTCGACGGCGTCGCCCGCTTCGGGCCTGACGTCGAATGGACGGATGAACTCGACTATCGCGTCGATCCAGCGCGTGGCGAGCGCTTTTACGACGAGGTCCGCAAATACTGGCCGGACCTCGCCGATCGCAGCCTGCAGCCGGCCTATAGCGGCATCCGGCCGAAGCTCTCCGGTCCCGGCGAAGCCAATGCCGACTTCGTCATCCAGGACGCGGCGGTGCACGGCGTGGAGAGCCTCGTCAATTTGTTCGGCATCGAGAGCCCCGGCCTGACCTCAAGCCTGGCGATCGCCGACCATGTCGCGCAGCGCCTCGCGCCGAAGACGAGCTAACCGAGGCGACCTGCGCGAGCGTGCCCGCTGCTAAAAGCATAGCCAAAAACGCCCGTAAGCCATCCGTAAGTCGGGGTCGCAGAACCTGGGTCCGTCGATTACCGGGACCATCCGACATGAAGAACCGTTTCGAAGCCATACCGAACCCAAGCTGCCGGTTCGAGGTCTGGGACAATGAGACCGGCGAGCCCGTCGTCCATCGCGATCGGTTGCTCACCTTCCCCTCGGCGAAGTCGGCGGCAAGGATCGCCGACTTCCTCAACCACAGCCGCAGCCACCGGTGCCGCGCCGGCGCCGCCGAACGGCGCGTTGCGGACCGCGATGTCGGTTGGGGAGAATGACCGCCAAGCTGCTCAACCTCGCGATCGGCTTATGGCGGAGCTTCGCCGGCTCCCCTTCGAACGCTTTGGTACCGAGCGTCGGAGGAGTCCTCGCCATGACCGATGAACCAAGCCGTGAGCCAGCGCGCGATCCCCAGGATTTGGAGCGCCTGCTGATCTCTCGGCAGTGGGAGGGAGACATCTACGGCATGGCCGCGCTTTTTGAACCCAACGCCGTCGTCGACAGCGGTGAGAGGCGACTGACGCTGGGCCGCGAAGCGATCCGGGCACTCTTCGCGGACATCACCGCAACGGGCCGAAAATTTGTGGCCGGAAAATCAGTCCCCGCCTGTTATCAGCGGAGATTTTGGCACTCACGTCAACCCGCCTTTCCGATGGCACCGTAACCGCCGAGGTCGCCCGCCGCCAGGGCGACGGGACATGGCTATGGGTCATCGATCGATTCGCCGTTGCGTAGCGTCGGCCTGACGCATGTACTCACCGACGGCCTTATCCTTGACGGAACCGGGAACCATAATCCGGCACAATGGTTGTGTGGTCACCAAGTGATCCTCCCCGAGCAAACCGGAAAACGGAAGGAACGATCATGCGCATGTTGACGACGATTGCCGCCCTTTCGGGATTGGCCTTGGCGCAGCCGATCCACGCGCAATCCACCGACCCGCAGCTTCCCCAAATCGCACCCACTGCCCCGGAAGCCCTGCCCGATCCAACCCTGCCCGACCAGACGCCGCCTGACCAGACGCCGCCTGACCAGGCCCTGCCCGACCAAGCCGTGCCGGATCAGGGTTTCACCGACCAGAACTTTACTGGCATTGCGATCGTCGCCCTCGAGGATTTGCCTCCGGAGCTCAAAACACAAGCCGAGGCCGTGATCACCCAGACCAGCGTTGAAGATCTGCTTACCCTGCAGAGCTCGATCGATGCGTCGCCGCAGGCAGCAACGGCGCTGGCGGCGAGCGGCCTGGATTCCTCGCAAGTTGTCGCCGCCAACATCGATGGCAATGGCACGCTGACGCTGATCATCCAGACAACGACCTGATCGGCGGTCCGACGTGGCGGCCGGAGCACTCGGCTTCGGCCGTAAGAACCCAGTACGGCGGGAACACCGTCATGGTCGAAGCCGCAGTTCGCAACTTCACCCTCAACTTCGGGCCGCAGCATCCCTCTGCTCACGGCGTTCTGCGGCTGGTGCTGGAACTGGACGGCGAGATCGTCGACCGCGCCGATCCCCATATCGGCCTGCTCCACCGCGGCACGGAAAAACTCATCGAGTACAAGACCTATCTGCAGGCCCTGCCCTATTTCGACCGGCTCGATTACGTGGCGCCGATGAACCAGGAGCATGCGTTCTGCCTCGCCGCCGAGAAGCTGCTCGAAATCTCGGTCCCGAAGCGCGGACAGCTCATCCGTGTTCTCTTTTGCGAAATCGGCCGGCTCTTGTCGCATCTCCTCAACGTCACGACACAGGCCATGGACATCGGCGCGCTGACCCCGCCGCTCTGGGGCTTCGCTGAGCGCGAGAAGCTGATGGTTTTCTACGAGCGCGCCTCCGGCGCCCGCATGCATGCTAATTATTTCAGGGTCGGCGGCGTGCATCAGGACTTGCCTGCGAAGCTTCTGGACGACATCTGGGCTTTCTGCGACCCGTTCCTCAAGGTCTGCGACAACCTCGACGAATTGCTCACCGGCAACCGCATCTTCAAGCAGCGCAATGTCGATGTCGGTGTGATCGGGCAGGACGACGCCTGGGCCTGGGGCTTCTCCGGCCCCATGGTGCGCGGGTCGGGAGCGGCATGGGATTTGCGCAAGGCACAGCCATATGAATGCTACCCCGAGATGGATTTCGACATTCCGATCGGCAAGAACGGCGACTGCTATGACCGCTATCTCGTCCGCATGGAGGAAATGCGCCAATCGGTCCGGATCATGAAGCAATGCCTGGAAAAATTGCGATCGCCCGAGGGCCAAGGGCCGGTGGCAATTCCAAACCACAAAATCACGCCACCGCCGCGGGCGACGATGAAACGCTCGATGGAAGCGACTATCCACCATTTCAAACTCTACACGGAGGGTGTTCGCGTGCCCGCCGGAGAGGTCTATGCCGCCGTGGAGGCGCCGAAGGGCGAGTTCGGCGTCTATCTGGTGTCGAACGGCAGCAATACTCCGTATCGATGCAAGATCCGGGCGCCGTCCTTTGCCCATTTGCAGGCGACGGATTTTCTGTCGCGGGGGCACATGATCGCCGATGTCGCTGCGATCATCGGGTCGCTCGATATCGTGTTCGGCGAGATCGACCGCTGACCACCCACAGGGGGTTTCAGATTTCGAGCAAGGCGTAAGGACGGCCGGTCGGCTTCGCCACGTGCATGGCGACGTTATATACCGGGGCACCGCCGGGCGTGCGACCTTCATAGACGCCGCGATGCGCGTGGCCATGCACCACGGCGCTGACCTTGAACCGATCGATCGTCTCCGCCAGGCGCGACGAGCCCAGGAACGGAAAAATCTCCAATGGCTCGCCAGCGACTGTCTCGACGACCGGAGCGTAGTGCAGGACGACGAGCGTACGATTGGTGCGAACCTGCCGCATTGCGTTTTCGAGCCGCATCGACTCGCTGACGCTTTCAGCGACCATCGCCTTGATCGCCGGCTCGCCGAACGAGCCGAGCATGCGTGATCCAAAACCGCCAATGAAACCCTTCACGCCGACAAAGCCGACCTCCTTGATTTCCGCCGTCTGACCGTCAAGAAGATGGACGCCTGCCTGCCGAAGGATGTGGGCGACGTCCTCGACCGCACCGGATTCATAGTCATGGTTGCCGAGCACAGCGACGACCGGGATTGCGCAGGCGCGCAAATCCTCAGCAAGGATTTCGGCCTCTCGGGGCCTGCCGAGATTGGTGAGGTCGCCAGTGAGAACGAGGACGTCCGCTTCGCGCGAGACCTCGCCGAAGAGATCACGACAAGAGGTCTCGGCGTCTTCCTGCACGTGCAGGTCGCCAACAGCCGCAATCCTCACCGTGTCGCCGTTCCCAACCCTTGCCTTGGCGGTTATGCCCTTCTCAGCCATCACGAAATTCTCCTGTTCCACCGACGCCTGCAAAGCCCCATTCTTTGACGTCGATCTCGTAGTCGGTCGGCGAAAGCAGCCGTCCGCGGCAGATCTTCATTCGGGGAGTGGGCAGCTCCCTCTGCTTGGCGAGACGGTCAAGCAATTCGTCGAGCAGCCAGGCTGGTACATGATCGCGCTCGCTCGGATAGATCCATCGGAAATTGAGAAGCTGCATCAACAGCACCTCCCAATGAACTTCGAGGTAGGAAAGCAGCCGGTGCCAGTCGATCTGATCCTGCGCCTTGAGGATTGTATGAGCGACGTCGGCGCCGTCATGGCGGCCTCTGTCTTGGATGAAGCACTTGGACCAGATAAGCTCGGTCGGACCGACGATCCGCACCCGACTGCCCAGCAAATCGATTTGCCTTGCGTGCTCCAGCCACAGGTCGCTGACAGGCATGGTTCCGTTCGCCGAGGCGAATATGACGTCAAAGAAATGCGTGCCCTTGAAGACCTTGCCGAGCCACCGGTCATCCAATATCTCGACCGCATAATCGGCCTGCTTGAAATGAGCGAGAATGCGGGCGTAATCGCCGGCCTTGCAGAAAATGTCGAGATCCTTCGTCTGGCGCGTAACGCCTGTGTAGGCGCTCACCGCGTAGGTGCCGGCGACAAGAAAGGGAATGTCCGTCGCGGCAAGCTCGCGGATCGCCTCGGTGTAGAATACCTCGGCCTCGGCGTAGCGAAGCGTTGGCTCCGCTTTCGCGTCGATCGTCGGAACGGATGCCGGGATGGCGCGTCCCTTTGGAGAATCGTTGGTCATGAAATCGTGGCTCCGAGGCACCCGCAACCTGCAACTGTCCGTCTTTAAACAAAGCCGCCGCCCCATGGTTCCGTTGCCGACAAGGCGGAGCCTTTTTCGCCGCTAGTGAGTTGAAGGTGTGGACAAACCAGCTGCACGGAGGTGACCATGGAGGACGGGCGCAAAGCGGTACGCGTCAGGCTGAGTGGAAGGGTGCAAGGCGTCTCTTTTCGCGTGTGGACACGGACGGAAGCCGAGAAGCTCGGTCTGTCCGGATGGGTTCGCAACGAGGATGACGGATCCGTAACGGCACTGATCGTCGGAGCCGAGGGCGCGGTTTCGACGATGATGAATCGGTTGTGGGAAGGGCCGACCGGGGCGTCGGTCTCCAGCGTGAAATCCCAAGACGTCGATCCCGGCCAGGAGCCGAACGGATTCAGGATTGTCGGCTAGCAAGCGGGTACCGGTTTGGAAATGCTTAAGCAAAAGCAAGGCCTCAGCAACTCTTGCCTTCCGCCGCCGGGAACAATCGGCAGCCAGCGCCGTTTGAACCGATCAGCCAAGACAAAGTCACTGGAGCAGATGGCTTTCCGCTCAGTTCGGCGAGAAAGCTTCTCGGGTCAGCTTCGGACTACCGACGGACAGTTCAATGTATGCTCTTGCACTAGCCACTGACTACGACGGCACGCTCGCGGAAAACGGGATCGTTTCCGATGCCACCCGTGCCGCGCTCGGGCGGCTGAAGGAAACCGGCCGCAAGTTGATAATGGTCACCGGTCGCGAGCTTGCCGATCTCGAAAGCGTTTTCCCGGAGCTTGGCATTTTCGACAAGGTCGTCGCCGAAAATGGCGCGCTCGTCTACACGCCGGCTTCGAAGGAGGAGCGCATCCTGGCGCCTGCGCCTCCGGCGGAATTCGTCGACAGGCTGATGATCCGCAAGATCGCGCCCCTGTCGATAGGACGTTCCGTCGTCGCCACCAGGGAGCCCAACGAGACCATCGTGCTGGAAGTGATCAAGGACCTTGGCCTGGAGCTGGAGATCATCTTCAACAAGGGTGCCGTCATGGTGCTGCCGAGCGGGGTCAACAAGGCGACCGGTCTTGCGGCTGCCCTCGAGGATCTGGGATTGTCCGCCCACAATGTCGTCGGCATCGGCGATGCGGAGAACGACCATGCCTTTCTGCGCGCCGTCGGCTTCGGAGTTGCAGTCGCCAATGCACTGCCGAAGGTAAGGGAGACGGCGGGCCACGTGACGAATGGTGCCCGCGGCGCGGGCGTGAGGGAGTTGATCGAGGGCCTCATCTCGCATGACGCCGCCTTGCTGGACACGGCGCGGCAACGCATTGAGATTGGCGCGGACGACGGGTCTGGCGCGGTGATGCACCTTTCACCGCGCGGCGGCGGCGTGCTGCTGGCCGGCACGTCGGGGATCGGGAAATCCACCCTCGCCACCGCCCTGACCGAACGCTTCGTCGAGCAAGGCTTCCAGTTTTGCGTGCTCGACCCGGAGGGCGACTACGAGGAACTGGAGGACGTGCTGGTGGTTGGCGACGCCAAAAGCCCGCCGAGCTCGCGCGAAATCTTCGACCTCTTGTCCAAACCGTCCAACAATGTCGCCGTCAACATGCTCGGGATCAAGACCGCGGAGCGGCCAAACGCCTTCGCCAAGCTGCTGCCGGAGCTTGCCGCGCTTCGCGCCCGCACCGGACGCCCGCACTGGCTGATCATCGACGAAGCACACCACCTGTTGCCGCATGCGCGGGATGGCACATCCTTTGCGCTTCCAAAAAGCCTTTCGGCGACCATTCTGGTCACAGTTCATCCCGATCTGGTTTCGCGGGACGTGCTGGCAGGTGTCGACACGGTGCTGGCTCTTGGCCCGGAAGCCGACAAGGTCGTCGAAAGCTTCTGTGCCGCAATTGGCGAAGACGTGCCGCAGGGCGTCGTGCCGCCACCGGAAAACAAGGTCTTGTATTGGAACCGGTCGACATGCGATCCCGCAAGACCGATCTCGATCGAGCGTCCCCGGCAGGAACGCAAGCGCCATATCCGCAAGTATGCCGAGGGTGATCTTGGCGACAATAGTTTCTATTTCCGCGGCGCGGACGGCAAGCTCAACCTGAAAGCCCAAAATCTCATGATGTTCCTCCATATCGCCGAGGGGATCGACGACCGCACTTGGGAGCATCACTTGCGCGCGGGCGACTATTCGGCCTGGTTCCGCGATCAGGTCAAGGACCAGGGACTTGCGGAGGAAGCGGCTGTCATCGAGGATGACGAGAGTCTCGATCCGCATAGAAGCCGCGCCGCCATCGCGGAAGCGGTCCATCGCCGCTACACGGCGCCTGCCGACTGAAATCAGCCAATGCCTGTCGTATCGAGGCGCAATTGTATCGACCTTCGCCGATGGCGGATCGCCGCCGAACGGCATATCCGCACATCAACGGCCACTGATGCGAGGCGTGAAAATCGCTTCGCCGCCTCTATCACCCGAACATGCCGGCCCTAGTGTGAATGCCGGCAGCGTGAATGCCCTAGCGTCAATGCATGAATGTTCCTCGCAGCCAGGCGAAGAAACCGAACCTCTCGGACATTGCCGCACGGACGCGAGAGGCAGCCCATCGCGCTCGTATCGTGGCGCCGACATGGCAGTGGCAGACAATTTCGTGCAACTGCCAGTCAGTCAGTTCGAAGAAGCGCCTAGCTTCACCGTAGGTGTCATCTCTCAAGCCTTGCGCACGAAAGATTGGGTCCTCGAAGGCAACCGTGAGA
>NZ_RZSX01000234.1:0-7773 GCF_004023105.1 Mesorhizobium sp. M5C.F.Ca.IN.020.32.2.1
CCGAAAGGGTTTTGGAGTGGTTCGAGCCTGCATGTCTCATCGTCGAAATATCCCAGATCATAGTCCACGAAGCTGACCAGCCAGATATGGTCCTCGACCTGTTTGATGCCGACGGTCTGGCCGGCGAAGACCTGGCTGAGGTTGATCTTTTTGCGATTATAGCAGATGCGCCCGCAGGTGGTGACGGTGACGGCCTTGTCGTGGAACGGATAATCGAGGTCAGGCAGGCCAGTGTAGGTGTGCGGTGACGGCGCGTAGTGCTGTGCCGGACAGTCCATGCCGAGCGCTTGGTGCGGCCGCTCATTGTTGAAGCCGTCGATGAAGTCATCGAACTTGGCCTGCTGCTGCAGGAAGTTGGCGCCGGCCGGTTTGGTGGTCTCCAGCTTCAGCGTCAGATGCATGCGTTCATGGCGGCCGTTCTGTTGCGGGTTGCCCGGTTTGATACGCTCGATGGCGATGCCGAGCCTGAGCCACCAGACCGACAGCCTGGAAAGATTGAAGAGAGCATTGGGGCTTGCGAAGGGCACACCGTTATCCGTTCTGATCGCCCCGGGCAGGCCGAACTCCTTGAAAGCGTTCTCGAACACGGTGAAGGCATAGGCCTCCTTGGTCGTGTGGAGCGCCTCGCAGGCCAGGAGATAGCGACTGGCGAAGTCGCTGATCGTCAGCGGATAGCAATAGCGCCGATCGGCAAGCATGAACTCGCCCTTGTAGTCGGCACACCACAGATCGTTGGGCCGGCAGGTATGGGAGAGCGCCGTTCCCTGCGCTCGGTTGCGTCGCTTGCGGCGCTTGACCAGGCCGTGGCGGTCCAGAACTGCATGCACCGTTGAGATCGCTGGGGTGTGGACGTCCGGGTAGAGCCGGGCTAGCCGCTCCCTGATCTTCGGCGCTCCCCAGCTGGGCTTGTCCTGCTTGGCACGCACAATCAGCTTCTCGATTTGGAAAGGAAGCTGATTGGCGTGCCGGTAAGGTCGGCGCGAGCGATCCGTCAGCCCTTCCAGCCCGCTGTCATTGTAGCGCTTGAGGATCTTATAGCCGGTCTTGCGCGAGATGCCGAAATCCCGGCACAGCACCGCAATCTTCTCTCCATCCAGAACCCGCGCGACGAACTTCAGCCGCTCATCCATTTGGCTACACTCCTTCCAAGGCACCCTTGCTCTCCTTGCAAAGGGCCGAAAGTGTAACCCATGTCTCCGGAATGAACTGTCACCCATCTCTCGGGAAGGGCAATGTACATCCCAACCTAGTTAATGGCACAGACCAAATTGCGATGAAGGGCGACGCAGCGCTGAACTTGTTGTTGGCCCTGCCGGGCTATCCTCGCCAGCGGAGCGCTTCGATCAGGAGAGCGAACGCGGGGAGTTCTGGCGACGGCTTGGATAATAGAGTTGATAGCCTGGAAAGGGCCGGCACCAGCACCTGCTGAAGCCGTCCTTCTGCAAGGAGGGGCGCAGCGCGTGGTGAGGCAGGCAGGCAAGGCCCAGGCCGTTCAATGCGCGTCGCCCTCCGCCAGTGCTGCGACGGACGGCTCCGGACGAAGCAGATGATGGCTGACGAAGGACGGTATAGGCCACAATCATCACGCATTTATGAGGTGTGTTGATAAGCCCATCCGGGATTAGGGGTCTAGTCTTGGGCCGTGCGTCGCCTTAAGTGTCCGTAGTAATAGTCCCTGCATGGCCGCCGCTCAGGAATAATGCTGATGGAACGCAAGCTCGCGGCAATCATGGCGGCCGATATCGTCGGCTACAGCCTGCTGATGGCCGAAAACGAGGCTTCCACCTACGCGAAGCTGCGCGCTGTTTTTGATGAGCTCATTGACCCGACCATTGCCCGCCATGGCGGGCGCATCGTCAAGACGGCGGGAGACGGCTTTCTCGCCATGTTTCCCAGCGTCAACGAAGCGGTTGATGCGGCGCAGGCCACACAGGAAGGCTTCGACAAGGGCCCGTTCGAGCTGCGCATCGGCATAAATCTTGGCGATGTCATCGAGGATGACGGCGACGTATACGGCGATGGCGTCAATGTGGCTGCCCGTCTTGAGGCCATGTGCGATCCTGGGCAGATATTCGTCAGCGGCGCCGTGGTGATGGCGGCCGACCGCAACAGCGCGGGCAGGTTCGTCCGCATCGGCCGCAGGCGGGCCAAGAACATTCCCGAACTTCTCAACGTCTACCGCGTAAGGCGTGCGGGCTCTCCGGGGTCGCCATGGCGGCAGGTGCCGCAGGTGCTGCGCAGCACCGCCGCCCGCTGGTCTTATGGCGCGGCCGCCATAGCCCTCATCCTCATCGGCACCCAAATCCAGCCGCTCTCCCTGGCAGCCATGGTCAGCCGCATCCCGGCGGCCTTGTCGATGGACCAGAGCCGCGCCGACCCCAGGCCGTCAGTGGCGGTCGTGCCTTTTGCGGCGATGAGCGGCAGCGGCGAGCAATCGTATTTCGCGGACGGACTGACCGAGGATGTGACGACAGCCCTTGCCCGCAATTCAGAGCTGCAGGTAATCGCGCGCGATTCCACCTACGCCGTGCACGGGCAGGATACGGACGTGCGCAAGCTCGGGGCGAAGCTCGGCGTTGATTATGTGGTTGAAGGCAGCGCCCGCCGTGAAGGCGACCAGCTTCGCGTGTCGGCGCAGCTGATCGATGTAAAGACAGGCGCGCATCTGTGGTCGCGCAGTTTTGACCGGCAGGTCGCCGACGTGTTCACCGTCCAGAGCGAGCTGACCACCGAAATCGTCGCGCAGATCGCGCCCTATATCGGCAGGAGCGAGGCGGCGGCGGCAGCGGAGCGCCCGACCGACAATCTGCAGGCCTATGACCTCGTGCTGCAGGCCCGCAACCGCTACCGGCACGGCGCCAATGACCCGCAGCACATTCTGGAAGCGCGGGGCCTCTACCAGCGCGCCGTTGAAATGGACCCGTCCTATGCGGCCGCCCGCGCAGGCCTCGCGCTGATCTATATCGCCAGCGTGGCGCAGAGCGGTGACAGCCGGGCAAACGCCCCGGAGCTCCATCTTGGGCTTAGCGAAGCTCGGCAGGCGGTCCGTCTCGATCCCAATCTTGGCCTTGGCTATCAGGTGATCAGCTTCGGGCTTGCCGTCCAGGGCGACTATTCAGGCGGCTTGCAGGCCGCACGGCGCGCTGTGGAGCTCAACCCTAACGATCCCGACAGCATGATGGCGCTTGCAAAGGCGCAGGTTCGCTTCGGGGAATATGATGATGCCGTGGCCAACGCAGAGCGGGCCCGCCGCCTTCATCCTATGGCGCCCGAGTACTATGCCTATGTGCACGGGCAGGCGCTCTACGCGGCTGACCGCCGCGATGAGGCTTCCGCCGTCATAGAGGAATGCCTGATCCGGGCGCCGCGCGATGCAAACTGCCTTCTAATTCAGGCCGCTTTGCAGGGCGGGGGCGGAGAGGTCGAGGCAGCCCAGCAGACGATGGCAAAGCTGATCGAGGCGCATCCGGAATTCTCGCTGGAAGCAGAGCGCGCCTACCGCCGGTTCGGTGACAGGCCGCTGATGGAAGAGTTCCTGCAGGACCTCGCAAAGGCCAAAGCTCCTGAAACCGCCTGAAAGTTTTTACGGAGCGACTTCAATCACATAATGGTGCCCAGCTTCATGCCAATTTTGTCATTTCCACCACACCAGCACCGAAATTGCCGCCCATTTGCCGCTGGAACTACGTCCGCGCGAGGAGCGCGGAATAGCCAGAGGCGAGAAAGCGTAGTAACGGCGGTGATCGGAATCGTTCGCGGCCGAATGACGTATTTTGGCCCCAGGCAAAGCTCGCATATTCATCGTTGGATGGACATCGCGAGCCCGTGCTAGGGCGCGCCGCGCTGCCGTTTCCGTCGTCGGAGGCAATCGCCAATACAGAACTGCAGGGCGAGCGATCAGCGCTTGTCCGCCGGATGACTGCTGGTCGTCGAAGGGATGCGGGCGATGACCTTGATCTCGAACTCGAAGCCGGCAAGCCAATTGACGCCCACTGCCGTCCAGTTCGGGTAGGGAGGTGCGCCGATCTCTTCCGCCCGGACGGCCAGCACCGTTTCGATCTGTTCGTCCGGGTTTGTGTGGAAGGTGGTGACGTCGACGACGTCGTCGAAGCTGCACCCGGCGGCGGCCAAGACCGCGCGCAGATTGGCGAAGGCCCGCCGAACCTGATCCTCGAATACCGGCTCGGGCGAGCCGTCCTCACGGCTCCCGACCTGACCCGACACAAAGAGAAGATCGCCGGAGCGAATGGCCGCGGAATATCGATGAATATCGTATAACGCGTGGCGTTTGGCCGGATAGATGGCGTCACGTGCAGGCATTTCGTGTTCCTTTCTGTCTTGATAGCGGGAGCGGACCGGCAGCGGGCCGGAGCCGGGGGAATCTATCGGGATCAACGGGCGGAGCTGCACGACGGTGCCATGCAGCTGTGGAGCGGCGGGACAGGGTGGGTCATAGCCGCGCCAACTCCTCGTCGGTGAAATCCGCCGCGACTGCGACGTCCTTCTGCCGGTCGAGCTCCTCGATGCGCCCGCCGAGAGCCTTGCGGATGCCGGCATAGGCCTCGGCACCGAGCACCAGCCGCTTCGGAAGCGGACCATCCTGATCGGCAAGCCTGATCATTGCGTCCGTCATGCGCTCGGGGTTGCCCTTGATCACCCAAGAGCCACGGAGCGCCTCGCGGATCTGACCGGCGGGTGTCCCCTCATAGGCCGCGAGCGGCTTGGTCCGCGCGAGATTGCCGCCGAACCCGGTCCGCGCCGGCCCAGGTTCCACAAGGGTGAACTCGATGCCGAAGGGAGCAGCCTCCTGCGCCACGGACTCGACGAACCCCTCGATACCCCACTTGGTCGCGTGATAGAGGCTGAAAGCCGGATAGGCGATCTGGCCTCCCTCGCTCGATACCTGTAGAATCCGGCCGCCACCCTGGCTGCGCAGATGCGGCAACGCCGCCCGGATGAGTGCGATCGAGCCGATGAGATTGGTGTCGATGATGTCCCGAACCTGCACATCGCCAGCCTCTTCCGCCGCGCCGAGCAGGCCATAGCCAGCATTGCTGACGACGATGTCGATCCGACCGGATGCGGCGAAGGCGCGGTCGACCGCGGCGCGGACCGAGCTCTGGTCCTTGAGGTCCATTGCGACGATGCGGAGCCGTTCTGGGTAGCGTGCACGCAGGTCGGGAAGTGCGTCCTCGCTGCGGCTGGCACCGCCGACGCGGTCCCCCCTGATCAGGGCCTTCTCCGCCAGCAGCCGGCCTAGACCGGACGACACACCCGTTATGAGCCAAGTCTTTGCCATTTCCCGTATCTCCAATTGATCCAGGCACGAGATAGGGCAATCGCATTGCGCGCATTAGCCGTTGAAATCGGCATGAGATGATGCAAAATCCCCATCAATGCCCCGCCCGTCGCTCAACGATCTCACCGCCTTCGTGGCCGTTGCCACACACCGCAGCTTCCGCCGCGCAGCGGACGAGATCGGCACGGCACCTTCCACATTGAGCCATGCGATGCGTGCGCTCGAGGAACGCATGGGGGTGCGCCTTCTGAACCGCACCACACGCAGCGTCTCGCCGACAGAAGCCGGGTTCCGGTTGCTCGATCGCCTTCAGCCGGCGCTCGCCTCGCTGGACGAGGCGCTCGACAGCGTCGCGGGGTTCCGGGGCAATGTCGCGGGCACGGTCCGCATCAACGCACCGCGATTGGTGGCCAGGCTTCTCGTTCGCTGGGTTCTTCCGCAGATGGCGGCGCGCCATCCGGACGTGACCGTGGACATCGTCGTCGAGGGGCGGCTCATCGATATCGTGTCCAGCGGGTTCGATGCCGGCGTGCGCCTCCTCGGATCTGTCCCCAAGGACATGATCGCCGTGCCGTTTGCACGCCCGTTGACGTTCATCTGTGTCGCCTCGCCCGGCTATCTCGATCGCTTCGGCGACCCGGGAACGCCCGAGGGATTGCAACGCCACCACTGCATCGGCCATCGTATGCCCAGCGGCAAATTCTATCGATGGGAGTTCGAACGCGCCGGCCAGGAACTCGTGATCGACGCAGCCGGTTCCATCGTCCTCGATGACGAGGAGCTGATGGCCGAAGCCGCAATCGAGGGTCTGGGCATCGCCTATGTGGCGGATTGGGCCGCCGAAGGGGCCATATCCGATGGCCGGCTGCGTAGGGTCCTGACCGCATGGATGCCCGCTCCGGAAGGGGTCGCGGTCTACTATCCCGGACACCGAACCGTGCCTCCGGCACTGCGGGCTTTTCTCGATGTCGTGAAGGACGTGCGAAAGAAAGAACCTCAACTGGATCAAAGAAGCAGCAATCCGGGCAATCGTAGTGCAGAAGGAGGTCCGGCATGATTTCTCGCTTCTGCCGATCGGCCATCAGTCGATCTAGCTTACAACCGATTGCGTAACGCAATCAGAACCGCGCGGATGTGCCGCGTAAGGAAAGGAGATGGGTATGGCTAAGCTCGTGTTCGGAATGAACCAGTCCCTGGACGGCTACGTCGACCATATGGCATTTGCGCCAAGCCGCACACTCTTCCGCCACTTCATCGAGGAGGCTCAGGGGCAGGCGGGCAGTGTGTATGGTCGCCAAATGTATGAGGTCATGCGTTACTGGGAGGACGATCATCCTGAATGGGATGCAGAGCGACACGCCTTCGCGGCGGCGTGGCGGAACCAGCCGAAATGGGTCGTCTCGCGCTCGTTGAAGTCGGTTGGCCCCAACGCCACGCTTGTTGAGGATGATCTCGAGGGCGCAATCCGGGAGCTGAAGGCCGAGCGGGACGGGGAGATCGAAGTTGCTGGCCCGGACTTGGCGCAAAGCCTCACCGAACTTGGCCTGATCGATGAGTATCGAATCTACCTGCACCCCGTCGTGCTTGGTCGCGGCAAGCCATATTTCGCCGGACCCCGGCCGCCGCTCCGCCTTATGACTAATGACCGGATCGGCGAGGATGTGATCAGGTTGACCTACGTCCCTGCTTAATCTCGCGATTCGCCGGATGGAATGGCCACCGAAGTCTGGTTTAGATTAGGCCTCTGTGTTCGCCTGATGAAGTCCATCATGAGGGAGAGTGCTGGTTCGGCATGCGTCTCGAGCAGGAAATGCCCGCCGTCGAAAATATGAGCCTCCATACGTGGCAGATCCTGCATCCAGGACAGCGTTTCGGCGATATCGAAATAGGGCTCGTGACGGCCCCACAGCATGAGCGCCGGCGGTTGACATTTTTCTAGATAGCCGGCGATCGCACGAAACGCGCGGCGTGGTTCTTATAATCGGCGATGAGCGCGCGGTGGGTCTCCATGCGGCCGGGAAGATTCATCACCCTCCAGTCCTCGACCCAGGGTTCGCCTTTGATCGTGGCGGCGACCTCCTCCGGCAGACCGCCCGTATATTGCTCGCGCGTGAATTCAAAGGTCAGGTCGGGGGTTGCGGCCGCTTCGTTCTCTTTTGTCGGTTCTGACCAGAACTTCAATGCGGCGTCCCACAGGGGCCCGAAGCCGGTACGATGTGCGTTTGCGTTCTGGATGATGAGGCCCGAAACCAGATCGGGCGCTTGCATGGCGATCTGCAGGCCCACAGCGGTGCCCCAGTCATGCACGTAGATGAAGCGACGCCCGATCACGAGGTGGGCCAGCAATTCGGAAATTGCCTCGCTGATCCCGGCGAAAGAGGGTGTCGGCGGAACGTCGGACTGGCCATGGCCCGGGAGGTCGGGCGCGATCACATAGGCGACGCGCGCCAAGCCAGGAATTACATCGCGAAATG
>NZ_RZSX01000235.1:0-7750 GCF_004023105.1 Mesorhizobium sp. M5C.F.Ca.IN.020.32.2.1
AGCACGATGAACGCGGCCCGCCTCGCCGAGGATCCGCTGAGCTGGAACGACCGTGCCTGGGTGTCGTTCAGGCCGGACGCCGGCGTCGTGCTGACGCGATAGGGGCGGTCATGTCGAATGCCGCTGTCACCGCTGCAACGAGCTCTCGGGCCGCCGATGCGGGCAAATCCGCCCTGGCCAGACTGGGAGAGGCCGTCGTTGGCCGCCTTGTCATCATCATCCCCTATCTGTGGCTGGTCTTCTTCTTCCTGATTCCGTTCGTCATCGTCTTCAAGATTTCGCTGTCGCAGACGGCGATCGCCATACCGCCCTACGCGCCGGTACTTGGCTTCGGCGATGGGCTTTCCGGTTTTTTCGCTCAGCTGAAACAGCTCAGCATCGATAACTACACATGGCTGACGCAGGACGCGCTCTACATCAACGCCTATGTGACGAGCGTCGTCGTCGCCGCCATTTCAACGGTGCTGACATTGCTTGTCGGCTACCCGATCGCCTATGGCATGGCCCGTGCGCCGGCGATGCTGCGCCCGACCTTGCTGATGCTGGTGATCCTGCCGTTCTGGACCTCGTTCCTGATCCGCGTCTACGCCTGGATCGGCATCCTCAAGCCCGAGGGGCTGCTCAACCAGCTGCTGCTCGCCACCGGCGTCATCAGCCAGCCGCTGATCATCCTCAACACCTACACGGCAATCTTCATCGGCATCGTCTATTCCTATCTGCCGTTCATGGTGCTGCCGCTTTATTCCGCCCTCGAGAAAATGGACTATTCGCTGATCGAGGCGGCCAAGGATCTCGGTTGCCCGCCGACCAGCGCCTTCTGGAAGATCACCTTTCCGCTGTCGCTGCCCGGCGTCATCGCCGGTTGCCTTCTGGTGTTTATTCCCGCCGTTGGCGAGTTCGTCATTCCCGACCTGCTCGGCGGATCGCAGACCCTGATGATCGGCAAGACGCTGTGGAACGAGTTCTTCGCCAATCGCGACTGGCCGGTGTCGTCGGCCGTCGCCGTCATCCTGCTGTTGCTGCTGATCGTGCCGATCATGCTCTTCCAGCGGGCCCAGGCCCGCGCCCAGGAGCAGGACAAATGAACCCGACCTGGAGCCGCTTCAACATCACTTCGATCGTGCTGGGCTTTGCCTTTCTTTACCTGCCGATTGTCCTGCTCGTCGTCTTCTCCTTCAACGAGTCGAAATTGGTCACCGTCTGGGGCGGCTTCTCGACCAAATGGTACGTCTCGCTGTTCCACAACCAGGGCCTCATGGACGCCACCTGGGTAACGGCTCGCGTCGCCGTCATCTCGGCCACCGTGGCGACCGTGCTCGGCACGCTGGCGGCTCTCACCCTGACGCGCTACACGCGCTTCAAGGGCCGGATGCTGTTTTCCGGCATGGTCTTTGCGCCCTTGGTCATGCCGGAAGTCATCACCGGCCTGTCGCTGCTGCTGCTCTTCGTCGCCGTCGGTCTCGACCGCGGCTTTCTCACCGTCACGCTTGCCCACATCACCCTGACCATGTGCTTCGTCGCGGTCGTCGTGCAGTCGCGCCTGATCACGTTCGACCGCTCGCTGGAAGAGGCCGCGATGGATCTTGGCGCGCCGCCGGTGAAGACCTTCTTCCAGATCACGCTGCCGGTCATCATGCCGGCGATCGTGTCTGGCTGGATGCTGGCGTTCACATTGTCGCTCGACGATCTGGTCATCGCCAGCTTCACCTCAGGGCCCGGCGCCACCACGCTGCCGATGAAGATCTACAGCCAGGTTCGTCTCGGTGTGACGCCGGAGATCAACGCCGCCTGCACCATCCTGATCGCGGTCGTGGCGGTCGGCGTCATCATCGCTTCGCTCGCCAACAAGCGTCGCGAGGTGCAGCGCCAGCGCGATGAGCAGGCCGCACAGCGTGGGTGACGAAAGGGGGGCGGCAATACGCTCGTTGCCTACTCTCCGGAAACCCCGCGGCTTATCGGCGAAACGAACGGCGTGCTCCACGTTCCGCCGACGAAGAACGAAGACTGGTTGGGACCCTGGTTATTTGTCTGCGTGGCTGGCTGGTCCGCCTGAATGATGCCGCCGGACAGCGCCAGCCCGCGCCCGGCATAGGAGGCGATGCCGGAAAGCCAGATCTTGTACTTCGCCGAATTCGCTTCGGCCTTGTCGATCTTCGCCACACCGTTCGAAATGCTCGCCTTGAGTTCGGCCCCGTCGATCGGCAGCGTTCCGTCGGAGACATCGTCGAGCGCGAAGAACCCGCCCTGTTCGTTGTGTTTGAGAAACACCGGCAAATTGAACCGGCTCAACGCGCCCTGGCCGAATTTCGCCGAAACCGAGCCGTCGGCGTTCTCGAAAATGGAATCCCAGGTTCTGCCCGGCCCCTTGAGGATGACCGAAATGGTTCCCGTGCCGATCGGCACCAGTCGCGTCATTCCGGCTGCGGTGCCAAAAGCCCCACCATCGATGTCGGAGGCGAGCAGCCTGATCTCGACCTGCGTGCCTCCCGGCTTGCGGTCGAAACGAAGACTGCTCTGGATGTTGCCGCCAAAGGCCGATGCATCGGAAATATCGAAGACGGCAAGACCGTTCTTGACCTGGGCGGCGGCGGCGACGTCGGCAAGCTGGATGGCGCCTGCAGTGGCCTGCGCTGCCGACAGTCTGAGATCGAGATCGATCCGGTCGGCGACGCTTATGTCGATTTCGCCTGGACCAGCGCCGTCCGCAGGCGCCAGGGGGGTGAAGGCGGAGAGAAACGACCGCAAGTCGAGCGTCTCGAAGGCGAGCGTACCGGCGATCACCGGCCGCGCCTCGCCAAAGGAGAAGTCCAGCGCACCCATTCCCGGATTGTCGTCCAGAGCGATCTCGGTGTTTTCGAATTTAATGCGGCCCGAGGTCGCCGTGACCTTGCTGGAAACGGAAACCGAGCCGATTGCCGCGCCCGGCGCGATGCCGGCCCGCGACCATTCGAGCACGCGCCTGAGCGAGGGTGCGGCAAATTTCGCCTGGCCGTCGAAATAGGCATTCTCGGACATGCTGGCCACGCCGTCGAAGGAAAAACTGGCAGGGGCCGCCTTGAAGGAAAGCGTCATCGGCGCCGCACCGCCCCCAAACAGCACCAGCGGGTTCGACGATGCGGCATCCACGGCGATGCTTTCGCCACGCCAGATCCCGGTCGCCGACAGCGTCGCATTGCTGTTCATGGCGGCCCAGTTCGCCTGTCCGCTCAGGCTGCTCAGTATCTCAGCGTCCTTACCATCGACGGAGGTCACCACGCGGCCGTTCCTGAACTCTACGGTGCCGAACGGATCAGCCGGCAGCTTGCTCAGGTCCGGCTTGGCTGGATTGGCGCTGACCACGGCGCGGGCGATGTCGATGGAACGGGTGATGCGCCCGCCTGAGGGCAGGGCGGGCAGGAAAAGCCCATGTGCTGCGCGTTGAACCCTGATCGTCGGCCGGATCAGCCGCGCCGTCGAGAACACCACATCGCCGCGCAACGCCGCCATGGCGGAGAGATTGACCTCGACCCGTTCGGCCTCGATCACCGGCGGGGCGTCGGTTTCTGTCCATTGCGAAAGCGTCACGTCGGTCAGGATGGCCCGGAAATTCGGCCAGACCTCGATCCGCGGGGCGCCGTCGATGGTGACCCTGAAACCGCTCCATGCACTCATTTCCCAGGCGATGCGGTCGCGCACGATGCGGGTCGAGGCGACGAGCGGAAGGGCGGCAACGGCCAGCGCGATGACGAGCACGGCAACGCCGATCGCCCATATTCCGCGCCGGATCAAAGGTGATGACATGTCGCCCGTATGCTTCCGTTCCGACCAAAAATCGCCCGACAGGTGTAATCCCAGTCGTCACTACGACTTAGGGCTGACGCATTTCAAGTCTTTATGGCCCGGCGATGGCATTTGCGCACATCCGCGTCGCGCGGCCGAACAAAATCTTGCTCTGCTGCGACGCGATATGCATAAGCGATCCCAATGCCTGTCGCCAAAATGCGCAACCTTTTGGGATAACGACATACATAAAACAAAAGTCTAAAGCGCGTCGCGTGAACTCTTCAAACGTGACGTGTTTTAAGGAGGAACGATCATGGCTGGCGACGCACCGCTCTGGGCACCGACGAAAGACCAGGTCGACGCGGCGCCGATGACTGCCTTCATGCAGGCCGCCGCGGCCGCAACCGGCAAGGTTTTTTCCTCCTATGCCGAACTACACCGTTGGTCGATCGACGATCGCGAGGCATTCTGGAGCCTGGTCTGGAACTTTTGCGGGATCGTGGGCGACAAGGGCGCCGGTGGCGGCGAACGCGTGCTTGTCGATGGCGAGAAAATGCCCGGCGCCGCGTTTTTTCCCGACGCGAAGCTGAACTTCGCCGAGAATCTGTTGAAGAAAACCGGACTCGGTGACGCCATCGTCTTTCGCGGCGAGGACAAGGTCGAGCGCCGGCTTTCCTGGAATGAGCTGCATGCGCTGACCTCGCGGCTGCAGCAGCTTTTCCTGTCGCTTGGGGTGAAAAAGGGCGACCGTATCGCCGCCATGATGCCCAACATGCCGGAGACCGTCGCGGCAATGCTGGCGACAGCCTCGATCGGCGCCGTCTGGTCGTCCTGCTCTCCCGATTTCGGCGAACAGGGCGTGCTGGACCGGTTCGGGCAGATCGAGCCTGTCGTCTTCATCGTGCCCGACGGTTACTGGTACAATGGCAAGGCGATCGAGGTCGCCGACAAGATCGCGGCCGTTGCGGCAAAGCTCGTCACCGTCCGCAAGATCCTGATCGTCGACTATCTCGGCACGTCGGCCGATGTGGCGGCGACCATCGAGAAGGCGACTGCGCTGGACGAGGCGCTCTCATCCTTTGCCACCAAGCCCGTCACCTTCGAACGGTTACCGTTCGCGCATCCGCTGTACATCCTGTTTTCTTCCGGAACGACCGGCATTCCCAAATGCATCGTCCATTCGGCCGGCGGTACGCTGATCCAGCATGTCAAGGAAGAACGGCTCCACGCCGGCCTGCTCGACGGCGACCGCTTCTTTTATTTCACCACTTGCGGCTGGATGATGTGGAACTGGCTGGTGTCCGGCCTGGCGTCGGGCGCAACCCTTCTGCTTTATGACGGGTCGCCCTTCTATCCCGACGGCAACGTGCTGTTCGACTTCGCCGACGCCGAGAAGATGACCTATTTCGGCACCTCGGCCAAATTCATCGATTCCGTGCGCAAGGCCGGCCTCAGACCGATCAAAACGCATAATCTTTCGAGCGTGCGCACGATCTCCTCCACCGGCTCGCCACTGTCGCCCGAGGACTTCCGCTTCGTCTATGACGGCATCAAGAAGGACGTGCATCTCGCCTCGATTTCCGGCGGCACCGATATCGTCTCCTGCTTCGTGCTCGGCGTACCGACCGAACCGGTATGGACCGGAGAGATACAGGGGCCTGGCCTCGGCCTCGCCGTCGATGTCTGGGACGACGACGGCCACACGCTCAGGCAGGAAAAGGGTGAGCTCGTCTGCACCAAGGCGTTTCCGGCGATGCCGATCGGCTTCTGGAACGATCCCGAAGGCAAGAAATACCACGCAGCCTATTTCGAGCGCTTCGACAATGTCTGGTGCCACGGGGACTTCGCCGAATGGACCGCTCATGGCGGCCTGATCATCCATGGCCGCTCCGACGCGACGCTCAACCCGGGCGGGGTGCGGATCGGCACGGCGGAGATCTACAACCAGGTCGAGCAGATGCCGGAAATCTTGGAGGCACTGTGCATCGGCCAGGATTTCGACAACGACGTGCGGGTTGTGCTGTTCGTGCGGCTGGCTGAGGGGATGCAACTCGACGCGGAGCTGGAAAAACGCATCCGCGCGAAAATCCGCAGCGGCGCGAGCCCCCGCCACGTGCCGGCTAAAATCGTCGCGGTCGCCGACATTCCACGCACCAAATCGGGCAAGATCACCGAGCTTGCGGTGCGCGACGTGGTGCATGGCCGCGCCGTCAAGAACAAGGAGGCGCTGGCCAATCCCGAAGCGCTCGAGCTGTTCCGCGACCTGCCGGAACTGGCCGACTGAGCAAACAGGCCGGCGGTGCCATGCGACTTAATAGGCCCGGCCGAGCATGGTTAACGAAATATCTCGCTCGAATTTACCTAGAATTCATGAGTGGTACACATTGGTAAATTTTTCGCGGAGCCGGTAAGGTTTTGTTAAGGGCCGGCATCGATAGTCGTGCGTAACTTGAGGGAGAAATCCCGTTCCTCTCCAGAGGATCTGAATTCGCTCAAGCCCCGTGTAACAGCAATCCAATCATTCAAGGCGTCCTGTGGACGCCTTTTCTTTTGGAGCATCGGACCCAAAAGTGGGGACCGGTTTTGGGAAAATCCGATGCTCAAACAAAAAAGATAGAGCATCGGACCCAAAAGTGGGGACCGGTTTTGGGAAATCCGATGCTCAAACAAAAAAGATAGAGACACGGACGACTGACAGTCCGCCGCTCTAATCCGCGAGCACGCGGGTCGACGGGAAAGCGACTTCGACCAGGGTGCCCTCTCCGGGCGTCGAGTTGATGGTGAACCGGGCCCGGTTCGCCTCGACCATGGCCTTGGTCAGCGGCAGCCCGAGACCGGTACCGTCGCCGCGCCCGCGCTTCAGCGCGTTGATCTGCTTGAACGGCTTGAGCGCCTGCTCGATCTCGGACTGGCTCATGCCGATACCGGTGTCGCGCACGCGCATGACCACGTCGCCGGAGATCTCGTAAGCTGTCGATACGATCACCTGGCCGCCGGCCTGCGTGTAGCGAATGGCATTCGACAGGATGTTCAGTGCGATCTGGCGCACGCTGCGCAGATCGGCCACCACTTCCGGCAGCCGAGAGGCGAAGCTGGAGCGGATGATGACACGTTCGCGGTTGGCTTGCGGCTGCATCATCGCCACCGTCTCGGACAGCGTGTCGTTAAGTGACACCGCCTCATATGCCATCTCCTGCTGGCCGGCCTCGATTTTCGAAATGTCGAGCAGATCGTTGACCAAGTCGAGCACATGATTACCCGACCGGTTAATGTCGCGTAGATAGTCGCGGTAACGGTCATTGGCGACCGGCCCGAATTTCTCGTCGACCATCAGCTCGGAAAACCCGATGATAGCATTGAGCGGCGTGCGGATCTCGTGGCTGATGCGGGCGAGGAAGTCGGTCTTTTGCGAGGAGGCGCGCTCGGCCACGGCGCGTGCCTGGGTCAGATCCTCTTCGGCCCGCTTCCATTGGGTGATGTCGCGCACCACCGCGCAGAAGCCGCTATCGTTGGGCAGGCTGCCGATGGTCATGAACAGCGGAATGAAGCGCCCCTGCGCCTCGCGTCCAATCACCTCGCGGCCGTCGTTGAGCACGCTCGCCACGCCGGGCTCGGACAATCCGTCGAGATAGTCTCGCGCGGCGCGCTGGCTTTCGATCGCGAACAGCGAGACGAAGGGCTTGCCGCTCACCTCGTCGCTGTCGAAACCGAAAAGCGCTTCGGCCGGGCGGCTGATCGAGCGGATCGTTCCGTCTCGGCTGATCAGCACGACGCCGTCGGTCGCGGTGTCGATGATGGTGCGCATCTCGGCGATGCGTGCCTTGAGCTCGGAAGTGTCCGGCTGCGTCTGGTCGTCGGCGGTACTATGCAGAATGGCTGCTGCCTCGTCGTCGCCGGAACGGCGCACGACCAGCATCAGCGCCTTGCCGCCACGCCACGGAACCGAACGCAGAATGGCCTCGATCGGGAACTCCTGACCGTCATGCGT
>NZ_RZSX01000236.1:0-7658 GCF_004023105.1 Mesorhizobium sp. M5C.F.Ca.IN.020.32.2.1
GACCATGGGCGCGGTCGAAGCGCTCGACAAGCACGCCTCACCGGCGCTGAAGGCCAAATACTTGAAAAAGCTCGTCTCCGGCCAATGGATGGGCACGATGAACCTGACCGAGCCGCAGGCGGGCTCGGACCTGAATGCGTTGCGCGCCCGCGCCGAGCCGGCCGGCGACGGCACCTACCGCATCTTCGGGCAAAAAATCTTCATCACCTATGGCGAGCACGATTTCACCGACAACATCGTCCACCTGGTGCTGGCGCGGCTGCCGGATGCGCCGGCCGGCACACGTGGCCTTTCGTTGTTCCTGGTGCCGAAATTCCTTGTCGGCGAGGATGGCGCGCTGGGCGCACGCAACGATGTCTTCTGCTCCGGGCTGGAGCACAAATTGGGCATCCACGCCTCGCCGACCTGCACCATGATCTATGGCGACGGTTTCGAAGGGATGGCGCCTGGTGCGATCGGCTGGCTGATCGGCGAGGAAAACAAGGGCCTCACCTGCATGTTCACCATGATGAACAATGCGCGGCTCGCTGTCGGCATGCAGGGCGTGGCGGTCGCCGAAACGGCCACGCAGAAGGCGCTCGCCTATGCCAATGACCGCCGGCAAGGTAAGGCCGCGAGCTATGATGGCAATGGCATGGCGCCGATCGTCCATCACCCGGACGTGCAGCGCAACCTCCTGACCATGAAGGCGCTGACCCAGATTGCACGCGCCATCAGTTATTCCTGCGCGCATGCCATTGACTACGCGCGCGTATCCGTCGGCGATGAAGCCATCCATTGGCAGGAACGTGCCAATCTGTTGACGCCATTGGCCAAGGCCTTTTCCACCGATGTCGGCGTCGAGGTCGCCTCGCTCGGGCTGCAGGTTCATGGCGGCATGGGATACATCGAGGAGACGGGTGCGGCAGCACTTTATCGCGACGCGCGCATCGCGCCGATCTACGAAGGCACCAACGGCATCCAGGCGATCGACCTAGTGGCGCGTAAGCTGCCGTTTGGCGGTGGCGATCATGTGCATGGTTACATCGCCGAACTAAAAGCGGTCGCCGATGAAGTGCGGACCTTAAATCCCAGGGGTTTTGGCCGCACCGCCGATGCTCTCGACCGGGCGCTCGACGACCTCGGCCAGGCGACGCGTTTCCTGCAAGGGCTGCTTGCCGACGGGCGCTCGGACGAGGCGCTGGCCGGTGCTACGTCGTATCTGCGGCTGATCTCGCTTGCGGCGGGCGGCGCCTATCTGGCACGCGGCGCGCTTGCCGACCAAAGCCGCGTCGCCCTTTGCCGTTTCTTCGCCGAAAACCTGCTTGGCGAGGCGGGCGCGCTGAAGGAGCGCGTCATCGGCGGCGCCGAAAGCCTTGCCGCTGCGGGCAAGACACTGATTTCTGCCTGACATCCACAAGGTTGCCGTTTCACGAAAAGGCTGACGTTCACAAAGGATCACCCGTGACAGACCATATCCTCGTCGAGCGCCAGGGCGCCATCCAGATCATCCGCATGAACCGTCCGGACAAGAAGAACGCGCTGACGCGCGCCATGTATGCGAAAATGTCGGCGGCGCTTGCCGAGGGCGACGCCGATCCGGCGATCCGCGTCCATGTCTTCTTCGGTGTTTCAGGCGCCTTCTCGTCCGGCAACGACCTTGCCGATTTTATGGTCGTCGCCACCGGCGGCGAGGGCGGCACCGAGGTCTGGGATTTCCTGATGGCACTGGCCAGGACGGAAAAGCCCATGGTTTCCGGCGTCGATGGCATCGCGGTCGGCATCGGCACCACGCTCAACCTGCATTGCGACCTGACCTTCGCCACGCCGCGCACACTATTCCGCACGCCCTTCGTCGATCTCGGCTTGGTCCCCGAGGCGGGGTCGAGCCTGCTTGCGCCGCAGATTCTCGGCCGGCAAGGCGCCTTCGCGCTGCTTGGCCTCGGTGAAGGTTTTTCTGCCGAGCGGGCGAAAGCTGCCGGACTGATCTACGCGGTGGTCGAGGATAACGAGCTCGAAGCCTCCGTCCTGGCAGCGGCCAGTCAAATCGCGGCCAAGCCGCCGCGAGCGCTGAAGATCGCGCGTGACCTAATGCGCGGCTCGCGTGAAGACCTTGTTGCCCGTATTGGCCAGGAAAGCGAGCATTTCCGCGAGCGGCTCAAGTCCGACGAGGCCCGCGCCGCCTTGATGGCCTTCATGACCAGGAAGAAATAACCTAGCGTTCTGCGATCAAACTCTTCAATCCGATAATGGGCATTTTCATCCCGATCGTTTCCCGAAGAAGTTGATGGCTAAATGTTAGGGATAAAGCCTCGTCTTGTCCCAGCCGCCCTCCGCGTTGCGGGAAAAGACGAGGCGGTCGTGCAGCCGGAAAGGCCGATCGTGCCAGAACTCGATCGTCTGCGGCACGATGCGGAAGCCCGACCAGTGTTTCGGCCGTGGGATCTCGCCGATCGCATGGCGCGCCGTGTATTCGGCAACGGCTTTTTCCAGTGCGAAGCGGCTCTCCAGCGGCCGCGATTGTTTCGAGGCCCAAGCGCCGATGCGGCTGCCACGCGGACGCGTCGCGTAATAGGCGTCCGCTTCCGCCTCGGTAACGATCTCCACCGGCCCGCGTGCGCGCACCTGCCGCCGCAGCGATTTCCAGTGAAAGCACATCGCCGCCTTCATGCTGCCAAGAATCTCGCGGCCTTTGGCGCTCTGGAAATTCGTATAGAAGACAAATCCGCTTTCATCGAACCCCTTGAGCAGCACCATCCGCACATTTGGCATGCCCTCGGCATCGACGGTCGCCAGCGCCACGCCGTTGGGATCGTTGATCTCACTTTTCGTCGCGTCGTCGAGCCATGCGGCAAACAGGCGGAATGGCTCGGCAGCCTCGGTAAAGTCACCGCTTGTTAACTCAGTTTCGCTCATAGTTTTTCCAAATTCTATTGCCGGCCGGGGAGATTGCCGATTGTCGCGCATCGCGCAACCTTTTGACAGCAGGCAATGGAGCCTTATTGCTTCGGCCAGCGCCCAGGCTGCGGTCAAAGTCGCGATCGTGCTGGTCGCCTTGCCGCTTGCGGCCTGCGGTGCCGGCGGCTTCAGTTTGGAGCAGGCGGAGGTCGACCGTACGATCCTGACCAGCAGCACGCCTGCTGCTGCCTCGCCGATCGATCAGGATCGCGCCTCGGACCAGGCGACGATCCGCAACGCGGTGTCTTCCGCTGATATCCAGGAACTTGGCGGGCAGGCTGTTCCCTGGGCGAATTCCGATACCGGTTCGCGCGGCTCGATCACCGAACTGGCGGAGTCCAGAGACAACGGCCAGCTTTGCCGCCGCTTCACCGCGTCGCGCGAAAGCTTCGACGGCGTAGCCCTGTTCAAGGGCGAGGTGTGCCTGGCCGGCGCCGGCGCCTGGCGGATGCAGGACTTCAAAGCGCTCTGATTTTCCACCATCATGTGACCGCGCGCCACTGGAATTTCTTCCTATGCGAGCGCATATAGATGGCAATCGTGGACTCACTCCTTCTCCAGGGCAGGAAGCATGCGCGACCCCTATGAGGTGCTGGGCGTTGCCAAGAACGCATCGGCCAAGGACATAAAATCGGCATACCGCAAACTCGCCAAGGAGTATCATCCGGACCAGAATCCGGATCCCAAGGCGAAGGAGCGGTTTGCCGCAGCCAATCAGGCTTACGAAATCGTCGGCGACGAGAAGAACCGTGCGGCTTTCGATCGCGGCGAGATTGACGCCGAGGGCAAGCCGCGCTTTCAAGGTTTCGAGGGTGCCGCCGGCGGCGCCGATCCGTTCGCCGGTTTTCGCCGGCAGCAAGGGCCGGGCGGCTCACGTTTCGAGTTTCGCTCAAGCCGTCCGGGCGGCGATCCGTTCGACGGCAACAGCGACATCTTCAGCCAGATATTCGGCGAGACCTTCTCTCGCGGTGGGGGCACGGGCGCCGGCCGGCAGGCGCCGTCCGGCGCCGACCTGAACGTGACGCTCGACATCACCATCGAGGAAGCGGCGACTGCGGAGAAGGTAACGGCGATGTTCCCCGACGGACGCAAGGTCGCCGTCAAGCTGCCAGCCTATGTCGAGGACGGCCAGACCATCCGGCTGAAAGGCCAGGGCGAGCAAGGGCCGGGGCAGCCGGGCGACGCGCTGGTCAAGATCCGCTTCCGGCGGCACCCGCGCTATCGTGTCGAAGGCCGCGACCTCCACGCCGACCTGCCGGTTGCACTGGCGGATGCCGTGCTGGGAGCCAAGGTGGCGGTCGAAACGCCGACCGGCAAGGTTGCGGTCAATGTCCCCGCCTGGTCGAGCTCGGACAAGGTCCTGCGGCTGAAGGGCAGGGGCTTGCCGGAAAAAGTTGGCGGACACGGTGATCTCTACGCGCATGTGCGGCTGATGCTTCCCGAAGGGGGCGACAGCGATCTCGAAGCGCTGATGCGCAACCGGAAACGCTAGCGCATGACCGCCTAAAATCGATGCGCAAGGTTAGGTGCTACAGCGTCCTTTGTGCGTCCAAAGGGACGCGCGGCGCTGTGGGGCGATGCTTTTGTCCCCTGAACTGTCCGTTTTGAACGCTTGAAGGGGCTCTGTGCCTGTGCGATAGCCACTCCACAAAGCAGAAGATATTGCGGAGAGCGCTCACATGGCGGGTGGACAAGGCATTATGGCCGGCAAGCGCGGGCTTGTCCTTGGCGTCGCGAACAATCGGTCGATCGCCTATGGCATAGCCAAGGCTTGCGTCGACCACGGCGCCGAGATTGCGCTGACCTATCAGGGTGAGGCGTTCAAGAAGCGCGTCGAGCCGCTGGCGGCGGAACTCAACGCCCATGTCGCCGGCCATTGCGATGTGACCGATCCGGCAACGCTGGATGCGGTGTTCGACGACATCGCCAAGCATTGGGGCAAGCTCGATTTCCTCGTCCACGCCATCGCCTTTTCCGACAAGGACGAACTGACAGGCCGCTATGTCGAGACGACGCGCGACAATTTCCTGCGCACCATGGACATTTCGGTGTATTCCTTCACCACCATCGCCAAGCGCGCCGAGGCGCTGATGAGCGAGGGCGGCTCGCTGCTGACGCTGACCTATTATGGCGCGGAAAAGGTGATGCCGCACTACAACGTAATGGGCGTCGCCAAGGCGGCGCTCGAAGCCAGCGTGCGCTATCTGGCCGTCGACCTTGGCGCCAGGAAGATCCGCGTCAACGCCATCTCGGCCGGGCCGATCAAGACGCTTGCGGCCTCCGGCATCGGCGATTTCCGCTACATCCTGAAGTGGAACGAATACAATTCGCCGCTGAAGCAGACGGTCACTCAGGAGGAAGTCGGCGATTCAGCCGTCTATTTCCTGTCCAACCTTTCACGCGGCGTCACCGGCGAGATCCACCATGTCGATTCCGGTTACCATGTCGTAGGCATGAAGGCCGTCGACGCACCCGACATTTCGACCGTCAAGGACTAGTTCCTTCCGCGAACACCGATCCTGCCTGTCTGCTCCCGATCTCTTCCGGAAGACCTGATGTATCCGCTCGTCTACATCGCACGCCACGGCCAGACGAAGTGGAACGCCGAGTCGCGGTTGCAGGGGCAGGCCGACACCGATCTCAATGCGCTCGGCCGCGAGCAGGCTAGTCGCAACGGGCGCCGGCTGGCCGAATTTGTCCATAACCCCCAGGATTTCGACTTTGTCGCCAGCCCGATGCGGCGAACGCGTGAGACCATGGAACGCATTCGCATGGCGATGGGGCTCGATCCCCAAGCTTACCGCACGGATCCGCGCCTTGTCGAAATGAGTTTCGGCGACTGGCAGGGTTTCACCTTTCCCGAACTCGAGGCCCGGCATTTGGGCTCAGCCAGGGAGAGGCGCTTCGATAAATGGAATTTCCTGCCGCCCGGCGAGGGCGCCGAAAGCTATCAAATGCTGCTCGAACGGATAAAGCCGTGGTTCGACGCGCTGGACCGCCAGACGGTCTGCGTGACCCATGGCGGCGTCGTGCGCGCCCTGTTCCGCATGGTGCTGGGAATGCCCGAGAAAGAAGCCGCAACCCTGAATGTGCCGCAGGATCGCTTGCTCAGACTAGAGGGACGACGTCTGGAGTGGCTCTAAGGGTCGAAACCCACTCACTCTGAACGACCGTGTTGCGCCCCTCTCGCCGTCGCTTCACACCGGCCGGCAAAGCCGTCCGACATGCTAACATTGAGGACACCTGCCGATCTTGAGGCCGTGGTGACGATCATCGCGGCCCCCGATCCGGTCGAGGGCTGCGAACAAGTTCTGGCTCGATGGAGCTCCGGCATGAGTCAGGCCGAGATCTAGCCGGAACTCTTCACCGGCCATTTCGACGATGGAGCCGCCATTGCCGAGCAGGCGTGGTACGCTGCCCGACAGAGTGTGTCGTGAACGAAGGCCCTGAAGTCGGCTGAATGAGTTTTGACCAAGACCGTGATCCCGAACCGAGGGTTCGGACAAGATGGTAGGTCACACGACCTTCATCCCGGCTTTCGGGACAGGTCAGCCTGAAAGACGCTATTCGGTTGAATCCGGCAATTGCATGTCGGTGATGACGTTCTCGCCGTTTGTCTCGTCGTAGGCGATCACGATATCCATGCCGGGTTTCAGCGCTTCGAGATCGGTTTCGGCGTTCAGCTTGTAGGATTTGCCGTCGTCGAGTGTCAGCGTCAACGTGTCCTTATCGATCTCTTTGATCAGGCCTTCGGTTTGGCCGGCGAAGGCGGCGGTGGAAATCAGCAACATGGCGGCAACGGCGCCGAGTAGGATACGCATCATCGTCCTCTTATCATTGCGCCGGCACGGTGGCGGCGGGTGTTCAACAGACGGATCGAAGGAAGCAGAAACCAACCGAATGTGTCAAAACTAAATCCGCCAGATCACAGTTTGACCGCTGCCGAAAACGCCAATAGAACGCAGGCTACAGCGCCGCGCGTCCCGTTGGACGCGCGCAGGACGCTGTAGCACTTTGATTTTGCGCATGACCGCGAAAATCGCTCCGATTTTCGCGGTCATGCGCTAAGCCGGCTCCGATGCCGGCAGGGCTGGTTTTCATGTCTCACAATACGTTTGGCCACCTTTTCCGCGTCACCACCTGGGGCGAAAGCCATGGCGCAGCGCTCGGCTGCGTGGTCGACGGCTGTCCGCCCGGCATCCGCTTCACGCGCGCGGCGGTCCAGGCCGACCTCGACAAGCGCCGTCCGGGTCAATCGCGTTTTGTGACGCAGCGTCGCGAACCCGACGAGGTCAAGATCCTGTCCGGCTTCATCCTGGATGAGGACGGTGAGACCATGATCACCACCGGCACGCCGGTGTCGATGCTGATCGAGAATGTCGACCAGCGCTCCAAGGACTATGGCGAGATCGCCCGCCAGTACCGGCCTGGTCATGCCGATTACACCTACGATGCCAAATACGGCCTGCGAGATCATCGCGGTGGCGGCCGGTCTTCGGCCCGTGAGACGGCGGCGCGAGTGGCGGCCGGAGCCTTGGCCCGCAAGGTCGTGCCCGGTATGGTCGTGCGCGGTGCGCTGGTCTCGATGGGAGAGAAATCGATCGACCGCGCCAACTGGAACTGGAATTTCGTTGGCGACGCCGAAAATCCGTTCTTCACGCCCGACCCGGCCTCGGTCGCCACCTTCACCGCGTATCTTGACGGCATCCGCAAGGCGGGTT
>NZ_RZSX01000237.1:0-7627 GCF_004023105.1 Mesorhizobium sp. M5C.F.Ca.IN.020.32.2.1
CCATAGAGGCCGACATTGGCCGGAAATGGCGGCTTCAGCCGCGGCTGGCCCTTCTTGCCTTCGAGGCTTTCGAGCAGCGCCGTTTCCTCCCCACAGATATAGGCGCCGGCGCCATGGTGCATGTAGATGTCGAAGTCGTAGCCGGACGTGTTATTCTTGCCGATCAGCTTGGCCTCATAGGCCTCGTCGATGGCGCGCTGCAGCGCCTCGCGCTCGCGGATGAACTCGCCGCGCACATAGATGTAGGCGGCGACCGCGCCCATGGCGAAGCCGGCGATCAGGCAGCCCTCGACCAGCGTGTGCGGGTCGTGGCGCAATATGTCACGGTCCTTGCACGTGCCGGGTTCGGATTCGTCGGCATTGACGACGAGATAGCTCGGCCTCCCGTCGCTCTGCTTGGGCATGAACGACCATTTCAGCCCGGTCGGGAAGCCGGCGCCGCCGCGGCCGCGCAAGCCGGATGCCTTCATCTCGTTGACGATCCAGTCGCGCCCCTTGGCGATGATGCCAGGCGTGTTGTCCCAGGCGCCGCGCGCCATCGCGCCGGCCAGCGACTTGTCGAAGCGGCCGTAGATGTTGTTGAAGATGCGGTCTCTGTCCTGAAGCATTGTTCGTTCCTCAGACCGGTTTCTTGCCGGTGGGCCGATTCTTGTCCATGAGCGACGGCTTGGCCGGCTTGGCGGCTACCTTCTTGCCGCCAGCGCCCAACGGCGCATTCTTCAATTCCGGCGCCTTGAAAGCAGCCGCTGGCTCAGCCTTGGTCTTGGGACCGCTGCGCTGTTTCGAAACCTTTTCGACCTCCGGCGCGGCCTTGTTGGCGTTGGCCGCCGAATGCCGCGGTGCGGCGACGCTCGCCGCCTTTTCCGTCTCTGGTGCGACCTTCGTCGGGGAAGGCGACCTCAGCGCCGGGCTGGTTTCGGGCGCATCGGTCTTCGGCTTGCTGGCTTTCGATGGCGCGACAGGGGGAGCCGGTACCTGTGCGGCCGGAGCCGCCGGCGTTGCGACAATTGCCGTTGGCGCGGCCTCCCTGGCGGCCTTGGCGGCTGCCTTGGCTTCCCTGTCGCGGGTCGTCTTCAGGATCGCCTTTTCGCTCTTCAGCGTCGTCAGGCCGGTGATCGGCTCGGAGGTGATGCGGCCATTCTGCGGGCCCGGCGTCACCGAGGCGCCCTTGCCGGCGTCGTAAAGATCGATGATCTCGGCAAGCCGCTCCGGCGTCAGGTCCTCGAACGTGTCCTTGAAAATCATCACCATCGGCGCGTTGACGCAGGCGCCAAGGCATTCGACCTCCTCCCACGACAGCGTACCCTTGTCGTTGGTGTGGAACTGGTCGTGATGGATCTTCGAGCGGCACACGTCCATCAGCGCTTCCGAGCCGCGCAGCATGCAGGGCGTGGTGCCGCAGACCTGGATATGCGCGCGGGTGCCGACCGGATTGAGCTGGTATTGCGTGTAGAAGGTGGCGACCTCCAGCCCCCTGATGTAGGGCATGCCGAGCATGTCGGAGATCGCCTCGATCGCCGCCTTGGTCACCCAGCCTTCCTGCTCCTGCGCCAGCATCAGCAACGGGATGATCGCCGATTGCTCGCGGCCCTTCGGGTATTTCTTGATCCATTGCTTCGCCGCTGCCGCATTCGCCCGGCTGAAGGCGAACGAGGCTGGCTGGACGCTGGCTTCTGCGAGACGGCGGACTGACATTTAGCGATCGACCTCACCAAACACGATGTCGAGGGAGCCGAGAACGGCGGTAACGTCGGCCAACATGTGGCCACGGCACAAAAAGTCCATGGCCTGCAGATGCGCGAAGCCTGGCGCGCGCAGCTTGCAGCGATAGGGTTTGTTGGTGCCGTCCGAGACCAGGTATACGCCGAACTCGCCTTTCGGCGCTTCGACCGCAGCATAGACCTCGCCCGCCGGCACGCGGTAGCCTTCGGTGTAGAGCTTGAAGTGATGGATCAGCGCTTCCATCGAACGCTTCATCGCCGCACGCTTCGGCGGCACCACCTTGCCGTCGAGATTCGACACCGGCCCCGCACCTTCCTTGCCGAGCAGCAGGTCGACGCACTGGCGCATGATCTTCGCCGACTGGCGCATCTCTTCCATGCGCACGAGATAGCGGTCGAAACAGTCGCCGTTCTTGCCGATCGGGATGTCGAAATCCATCTCCGAATAACATTCGTAGGGCTGCGACTTGCGCAGGTCCCAGGCCACACCCGAGCCGCGCACCATCACGCCGGAAAAACCCCAGGCCCAGGCATCGGCCAGCGACACCGTGCCGATATCGACATTGCGCTGCTTGAAGATGCGGTTGCCGGTCAGCAGTGCGTCAAGATCGTCGAGCGATTTCAGGAACGGGTCGATCCAGTTGCCGATATCCTCGACCAGCTTCTGCGGCAGGTCCTGGTGGACGCCGCCGGGCCGGAAATAGGCCGCATGCATGCGCGAACCGCTGGCCCGCTCATAGAATACCATGAGTTTTTCGCGCTCGACGAAGCCCCACAAGGGCGGCGTCAGCGCGCCGACATCCATCGCCTGCGTCGTCACATTGAGGATGTGCGACATGATGCGGCCGATCTCGCAATAAAGCACCCGGATCAGCTGGCCGCGCTTCGGCACTTCGATGCCGAGCAGTCGCTCGGCGGCAAGCGCGAAGGCATGCTCCTGGTTCATCGGCGCGCAATAGTCGAGCCGGTCGAGATATGGCACCGCCTGCAGATAGGTTTTGGCTTCGATCAGCTTTTCAGTGCCGCGATGCAACAGCCCGATATGCGGATCGACGCGATCGACGACTTCGCCATCAAGCTCCAGCACGAGGCGCAAAACGCCATGCGCCGCCGGATGTTGCGGACCGAAATTGATGTTGAAGTTGCGAACGGAGGTTTCAGCCATTTACTGCTTTGCCTTCTCATCCCCCGGGAGCACGTAATCCGTACCTTCCCACGGAGACAGAAAATCGAAATTGCGGAATTCCTGCTTCAATTCCACCGGCTCGTAGATGACCCGCTTGGCCTCGTCGTCGTAGCGCACCTCGACGAAACCGGTCAGCGGAAAATCCTTGCGCAGCGGATGACCCTCGAAGCCGTAATCGGTCAGAATCCGCCTGAGATCGGGATGGCCCGAAAACAGCACGCCATAGAGATCGTAGGTTTCGCGTTCGAACCAGTCGGCGCCCGGAAACACACCGGTGATAGATGGCACCACCGTCTCTTCGTCAGCCTGCACCTTGAGCCGGATGCGAACATTCTGCTTCGGCGACAGCAGATGATAGACGACGTCGAAGCGATTGGCCCGCGACGGATAATCGGCGCCGCACACATCGATGATCGAAATGAACTGGCATTTTTGATCGTCGCGCAGGAAGGTTATCACCTCGATCAGATCGTGCGGCTCGACAGAGATGGTGAGTTCGCCATAGGCAAGCACCGCCTCGCCGATCCGGCCGTTCAGCTTCTCTCCGAGATAGGTCGAGAGTTCACTCAAGGACTGGCTCATGCCGCTCACCGTTCGATCGTGCCGGTGCGGCGGATCTTCTTCTGCAGGAGAAGAATGCCGTAAAGCAGCGCTTCCGCACTCGGCGGGCAGCCGGGCACGTAGATGTCGACCGGCACGACGCGGTCGCAGCCGCGCACCACCGAATAGGAATAATGATAGTAGCCGCCGCCATTGGCGCAGGAGCCCATCGAGATGACGTAGCGCGGCTCCGGCATCTGGTCGTAGACCTTGCGCAGCGCCGGCGCCATCTTGTTGGTCAGCGTGCCGGCGACGATCATGATGTCGGACTGGCGCGGAGACGCGCGAGGAGCAACACCGAACCTCTCCGAGTCATAGCGCGGCATCGAGGTGTGGATCATTTCGACCGCGCAACAGGCGAGACCAAAGGTCATGAACATCAGCGAGCCGCTGCGCGCCCAGGTGATCAGCGCCTCGGTGGAGGTGACGAGAAAACCCTTGTCGGCCAGTTCGTTGTTGATCTCGAGGAAGAATGGATCATTCGCCCCCACCGGCTTCCCGGTGCTGGGGTCGAGAATGCCCTTCGGCTTCGGCGCGACGAGCGTGCCGGAATTGTCGCTCAATCCCATTCCAGCGCTCCTTTCTTCCATTCATAGGCAAAGCCGATGGTCAGCACCGCCAAAAACACCATCATCGACCAGAAACCGAGTATGCCGATCTGGCTGAAAGACACGGCCCACGGGAACAGGAAGGCCACTTCCAGATCGAAGATGATGAACAGGATCGACACTAGGTAGAAGCGGATGTCGAACTTCATGCGGGCGTCGTCGAACGAATTGAAGCCGCACTCGTAGGCGGAAAGCTTTTCCGGATCTGGGTTGCGGAAGGCCACCAGGAAGGGGGCGGCAAGCAGCGCCAGGCCGACGACCAGCGCCACGCCGATGAACAGGACGATGGGCAGGTACGAACTCAACAATGCGTTCATGCTGCAGCTTTCCGTTGGCGGCCAATCCACTCTGATTACAGCACCGGACCCACTTGCGGAAGCGTGACAGTTTAACCACTGAACCGTTTTAGAAGGCTCTATGCTGCAACGCGGCGAGGGTTAGCGCAGCGCCTTCGGCGAAGCAAGTCAAACCTTGTTCAAAACACGGTGCCTGGACGGCATATCCGGATAAACTGGTCCGATCCGCTCCTGTTTGATTTCTTTCAACTTTTACTCCAGTTTTCTCTCCTGACATAGATGCCGCCAAAACCCTGCTAGCATGGCGCGGAATCATCGTCCAAACCTTGGGTCGAACGCCAACAGAGTGCCGTCTGCATGAAGGAAAAAATCTCGCTCGCCATGGCCCGGCGCATCGCGCTTGCCGCACAGGGGTTTGCCGATCCTCGCCCTAACAGCACGCCTGATCGCCGCCATCTGGCCCGCGTCCTTGCCCGCACCGGCCTGCTGCAGATCGATTCCGTCAGTGCGGTGGTGCGTGCTCACTATATGCCGCTCTATTCGCGGCTTGGCCCCTACCCGCTTGCGCTGCTCGACAACGCCGCCGTGACGCGCAAGCGCAAAGTCTTCGAATATTGGGCGCATGAGGCCTCCTTTCTGCCGGTCGAGACCTATCCACTGATGCGCTGGCGCATGGAGCGGGCCGAGCGCGGCGAGGAAATGTATAACGGGCTGGCCAAGTGGGGCCGCGAACGCGCCGCCTACATTGAAGACATCTATCGCGAGGTCGTTCAACGCGGCCCGATCGCCGCTTCCGCCCTGGAAGGCCAGAAAGGCTCGGGCGGCTGGTGGGGCTGGAGCGATGCCAAGCACGCTTTCGAATGGCTGTTCTGGGCCGGCCGCATCACCACGGCGTCGCGTCGTGGCTTCGAGCGGCGCTACGATCTGCCGGAGCGCGTGCTGCCGCCTGCGATACTTGCCCTGCCAGTGCCCTCCCCTGAGGATGCGCACCGCGAATTGCTGCGCATTTCCGCCCGCGCCCACGGGGTCGCGACGGCGGGCGACCTGCGCGATTATTTCCGCCTCTCTCCAGCCGACATCAAGGGCCGGATTGAGGAACTGGTCGACGCCGGCGATCTTTTGCCCGTACGCGTCGAAGGCTGGGACAAGCCGGCCTATCTTTACAAGGACGCCCGTTTTCCGCGCAAGATCGAGGCACGCGCGCTACTCGCTCCGTTCGATCCGGTCGTCTTCGAGCGGTCGCGCACGGAAAGACTGTTCGACTTCCGCTATCGCATCGAGATCTACACCCCCGTCGAAAAGCGCCAGTACGGCTATTATGTGCTGCCGTTCCTGCTCGGCGAAAGGATCGTGGCGCGCATCGATCTCAAGGCCGACCGCCCCGCCGGCGTGCTGCGCGTCCATGCCGCCTATGCTGAGCCCGGCGCCCCGCCGAAAACCGCCGCCGAACTCTTCGAGGAGTTGAAGCTGATGCAGGGTTGGCTCGGGCTGGAACGCATCGAAGTGACTCCGGCCGGCGACCTGGGTTCGGCTCTCGCCAACATTGCCGCATCGTAGACGTGCGTTGACACGACTGCCTGCACAGGCCTAAATCCAATCCAGACGGTCTCCTCTCGGCAAAGGGAGGAGCCAAGAGGGAATGCGGTGCGAAATTCCGATTTCAAATCCGCGGCTGTCCCCGCAACTGTAAGCGACGAGCCAAGGCCGAAAACCACTGGGACGGTCCCGGGAAGGCGGCACCAAGGCGATGACCCGCGAGCCAGGAGACCTGCCGTCTAGGACAAAAGAATCCGATCGCCTGGCGGGTTTTCCGGGCAAGGAGCCTGATTTGGAACGCGACAGCAGTTTTTCGGCTGAGACAGCGGACGTATTGCCCGATAGTGATCCCTTGGCCGGCGTCACGGTGATCGTCTGCGCCTCCTGCCGTGACGAGATCGGCTCCGATGGCCATCCCCGCGCCGGCGAACTGTTGGCCGAAGACACGCGCCGCGCCGCCTCCGGCGAAAATATCCGTATCCGCAGCGTCGAATGCCTCGGCAACTGCAAGCGCCGGCTGAGCGCCGCGATCCTGCGCGACGGCTGCTGGAGCTACGTCTTCGGCGACCTGACCACGACAAGCGGCGCCGATCTCGTCACTGGCGCAAAGCTCTTCGCCACCTCGACGGACGGTCTCATTCCATGGCGCGGCCGCCCCGATAGTCTGAAGCGCGGCCTCGTCGCCCGCATCCCTCCCCTCGACCTTTTTAAGGACTTGACATGACCGCTTCCGTCTCCCGCGTGCCCTGCACCGTCGTCACCGGCTTCCTCGGCGCCGGCAAGACGACGCTGATCCGCCATCTGCTCGAAAACGCCGGGGGCAAGCGGCTGGCCATCATCGTCAACGAGTTCGGCGACATCGGCATCGACGGCGAGATCCTCAAGGGATGCGGCATCGACACCTGCCCCGAGGAGAATATCGTCGAGCTGGCCAATGGTTGCATCTGCTGCACCGTCGCCGACGACTTTGTCCCGGCGCTCGACCAGATCCTGTCGCTGACGCCGAAGGTCGACCATATCCTGATCGAAACCTCCGGGCTGGCTCTGCCCAAGCCGCTGGTCCAGGCCTTCCAGTGGCCGTCGGTGAAGAGCCGGGTGACCGTGGACGGCGTCGTCGCCGTGGTCGACGGACCGGCGCTGGCCGAAGGCCGCGTCGCCAACGACATGGACGCCCTGCAGGCGCAGCGCGCGCAGGACGAGACGCTCGACCACGACGATCCGGTCGAGGAGGTGTTCGAGGACCAACTCGCTTGCGCCGACCTGATCATATTGTCGAAGAGCGACTTGATGGACGCCGCCGGTTCGGCCCGCGCCAATGCCATCATCGGCGAGCACACCGCGCGCGCCGTCAAGATCATGCCGACCTCGCAAGGTAAGGTCGATCCGTCTGTGCTGCTCGGCCTCGGCCTTGCCGTCGAGGACGACATCGAGAACCGCAAGACCCACCACGACGACGAACTCGACCACGAGCATGACGACTTCGATTCCTTCGTCATCGACATACCGTCGATCGCCAATCCCGATGAGCTGGCTTTGCGTGTCGCCACGGCGGCGGAGGAAGAGAACGTGCTGCGCGTCAAGGGTTTCGTCGACGTCGGCGGCAAGCCGATGCGGCTGTTGCTGCAGGCTGTCGGTCCGCGCGTCAATCACTATTACGACCGCGCCTGGACCGCTGAGGAC
>NZ_RZSX01000238.1:0-7617 GCF_004023105.1 Mesorhizobium sp. M5C.F.Ca.IN.020.32.2.1
GCCGGTGGGATCCGGCTCGTCGACGAGAAAAAACCCATACACCTTCGGATTGCCAAGGAAGGGGGTGACTTTGTCGATAAAGGACTGGGTCACGCCCTCGCCCTCGTTGAGCCAGACCATAGCCTTCGTGCCATCCGGCAGCTCATTGACCTGGTCGATGTATTGAACGTCGACCAGATTGAAACCGGCGCTTGCGACTTCTGTGGCGGACCCACCTGCTGCGAAATGAAGTGCCATCAATAATCCTTTTTTCTTAGCGCCCCGCGGTGCCTGCCTACTCGACGGCGTATATTAGCTTCAAATCACATACCCACACCCCTCTGATAGATTCGTTGATCACCAGCAGGATCGCCTCACGGAAGCAGAATTTTACTTAGGATCACCGCGATATTTCCAAGTAAAATTCTATTTTATTATCGTATACATAACCACGGGCGTTCAGACAAATTGGTCCGTTTTTCAGAATGGTCTTTCACATTGCTTATATGTGATCTGCATTCGATAGTGATTTTCTGTCGAGTAGTTTGCCTTTCAATAGGATTGTAGATGGAGTGTAAGCCGGTATTTCGCGAACATGCCTTGGTGATGCTGACCCGCTGAAGTGGCGCCACAGAAGTCGGATTTTCATTGCCGGCAACTAGAGTCCATGAATAGAACGGCAGCCAGAATAGCTTTTCTCTACAATATACACTTACCTGCGGGCAAATCTGACTGCGTTAAGCTAGGTGCTGAGCCAGGCCATGTTCTCTGGCGTCGCAACCCAATTTTCTGTGGACACACTGGGCAGGTGCTCGCTCATAACGATGTCATCCGCCAACGACATTGCCGATATCGGAGATGGTTAAGCTAGGTTGTCGCAGGCAGATTCGACCAGGGGCGGAAGTGACTGAGATGCTGTTCAACCAGCGTACAGGGGCACCGGCCCACGATCGGGATGATGCTCAGGCTGGCAAAGCACCGACCGAACCCAGACTGAGGTGACAACGGACGGTTATCGGAAGCGCAGTCCTTGATTGCCCCGCCCGCCGGCGAATGTGCCCGCAGGATTTTTCCTCAAGTTCGACGTGCAAACGATCCCGCCGCACCCCTCATTGCGCAGAAGGATATGCGCGTCGAGGAGGCCCGCCATACGGCCTCGGTAGCACACCTTGTGCAGGTCTTTGGCGTGGATTGCCTCGCCAAGTCGGAGACTTAGCTGCCTGATGCTCGCAAGGCCTTGATCCAAATGCGGTTTGCGTCATGCAAACAGACGAGGACAGTAGGCAAGCCTGCCCGTACCGTGACTTGGCATCCATACACGCAGAAGAAGCGAAACCAAGATCATGAAGGCAGAGTCAAAAGCCCGCCACTTCCCGCGATTCGGGGACGGCACATGGTCGGGAGAGACAGGATGAACCCGCATCTCGTGTGTGTGGGAGGCGAGGATCACGCCTTAAGAATTCCGTTCTTAATGTCGCTTCGCGAAAGGGGTTTTCGGGTCACCGCAGTCTCGAGTGGCGGTGAAACCGCGTTTTCGCGGCATGGCATTCCGCATCACCGCTATGGTTTCGACCGATTTGCCAGCGGCGGCAGCGGGGAGTGGGGCGCCATTCGAACGATTCGAAAATTAATGTCGGAACTGCGACCGGATGTTGTCCAAAGTTTCGACACCAAACCGAACCTGCTGACGCCACTTGCGGTGCGCGGGAAGGCTCCCGTCATCCGCACGATCAATGGTCTGGGCTGGACATTCTCGTCGCAGGAGCCACGGGCTCTGGCCCTGCGTCCAATCTTTTGCGGACTGCAATGGCTTACGTCCTTCTGGACGGCTGCGACGGTCTTCCAAAATCGGGACGATCAGGCTTTCTTCGAGCGCTATCGACTGATCCGACGCGGCAGCGGACGGCTGATCCGCAGTTCAGGAATCGACATCGATGCGTTCGCCATGGCAAGGCATCTTGCCCCTTCCGCGATGAAAATGCGCGAAGAGCTTGGGCTCCAATCCGCTGAAGTCGTAATTTTTGTCGGCCGGCTGACCCGCCAGAAGGGTATTCCGACACTCCTCAAAGCAGTCCCGCACATCCTGTCCAAAAGGCCCAATGCGCGTTTCGTGCTTGTCGGCCCATGGGAATCCGAGGGGCCATTTGCCGTCGACAAATCGGACATCGATCGATATGCCCCCCATGTCATCGCCTTAGGCCCACGACGCGATGTTCCAGCCCTTCTTGGCATAGCCGATCTGTTCGCCTTTCCAACACAATATCGGGAAGGGATTCCGCGCGTCCTGCTCGAGGCCGGACTGGCGGGATTGCCTATCGTCGCCTCAAGGATGCCTGGCTGCAATGACGTGGTTGAAGACGGATGGAACGGCTATCTCGTCCCACCGCACGATGCCGATGGCCTTGCGGCTCGAATAGTAGACATCCTGTCCGACCGCGATCACGGAAAGATCATGGGCGGTCGTTCCGTCGAACTCGTCCGGGAGCAGTTCGCGCTGCCGTGGGTAGTCGACCAATATTGCGATCTTTACAAAAACGTCCTTAGCGCCGAATCCAATGGCGGTCTTGCTCGACCGGCGCCATCGATCGTGCTGGAAGAGGATGCCGCAAGCCGCGGATTGGGTGGAGCGCGCCGATGATCCGGAACGCGTTGCTGGCCGGCGGTATTGCGATGGGCTATGCGGTGCAGCTCAGTGTTCCCGGTCTGCCCTTCGGATATACCGAATTGTTGCTAGCGCTCTGGATCATGCTGTCGATCGGGCGAGTAGTCATCGGTGGTCGGTTGGAGGCCACGCCGGCCCTATTCCGTCTCGCGACCTTCTGGCTGATCATGACGTTCACCCTGGCGGTCGGTGCGATTGTCGGCTTGCTGACCACGGCGGTCCTGGACCTCTCGGCGCCGATTCACGACATAATGGCCTACATGCTGTTGGCCAGCGTCACCTGTCTGGCCGCCGCGGAGCCCGACGCCGATCGCCAACTGCGCCGCACTGCCTGGTGGGCGATCGGGATAGTGAGTGCATGCTTTGTCTTTCAGCTGGCGCTTGGGTGGGGTTGGATCCACCAGCCCGGCGTCAATCCCTGGTTCTGGGATCGCTTCACCGGCTGGTCCGAGAATCCGAACCAAATTGCTATTTATTGCGCAATCTTTGGTCCGCTGGCTTTGCATCTTGCTACGACCACAAGCAGTCCATGGGGGAGGGTGATCGGGTTCAGCAGCCTTGTTCTGACCGTCTATGTCGGTAGGCTGACAAAGAGTGATGCCTATCTTCTTACAGGCGTCCTGACCTGCCTGATATTTCTAGGACTGCGGGTTCGGACATGGCTCACGACCGGTGACAAGGGCAGCGTTTCCCGGCAAGTCGCCGTCCTCCTGATGGTCGGCTTTCTCCCCCTGGCGATGTCGATGACGCCCTACGTTCTCAGGGACATAAGCAGCATTGAAAATTTCGCCAAGAGCCTCAGCAAGGGGAGGGGCGGCGAGGATACCGCCGAAACCGCTACACTTCGCGTCAGGCTCTGGGGTAATGCAGTCTACAAGGGCGTGACGTCAGCGTCTCTTGGCCTTGGTCCTGGCCCGCATGTGGACCGCCCCTCGGTCGAATATCGGCAGTTTCTGCCCGAACCTTTCGAGGCTCACAACACGATCCTCGATCTATACACGCAAGGTGGTCTGATCGCGGTCCTGGCCCTGCTTTGGATCGTCGGCTCGGCGGCCATGTCAGCATGGCGTGCGAAGCTCGATGCCCTTTTTGCGCTGGTGGTGGCGATCATGATTTACGGGTTTCCGCACCTGATCATCCGCCACCCGATCGTTTGGTTTGCGCTGACCCTCTGCCTTGTTGCCGGAACGCCGCGAGCAGTGTGGGCTACTTCTAGTGAAACTTCCAGGGACTTGGGGTGACGGAATGTGTGGGGTTGCCGGAATCCTTCTTGCACCCGATGCGGCCAGTGCGAAGCCGCTGAGGGCTATAACGCAAATGACGAAAGTTCTTCGTCACCGTGGGCCTGATGGCGACGGCTTCTGGACAGATCGTGAAGCCGGCGTTGCCTTCGGCCACAGGCGTTTGGCCATCGTCGACTTGTCAGAGGCGGGACACCAGCCGATGCATTCGGCGACTGGCCGATATATCATCACCTTTAACGGCGAAATATACAATTTCCAGGATCTGCGCCGCGAACTTGAAGGCGCGGGCCATTGTTTCCGCGGCACCAGCGATACCGAAGTCATGCTGTGCGCGATCGAGAATTGGGGACTCGACACCGCACTCAAGCGCTTTGCCGGCATGTTCGCGTTCGGATTGTGGGACCGGAGGACGAGGACCCTTCATCTCGCCCGCGACCGAATGGGCAAAAAACCGATCTACGTTGCTTCAACACGCGTCGCACTGGTTTTTGCCTCCGAGTTAAAGGCAATCAACCGTTTTCCAGATTTCCGTCAGGAGATCGATCTCGATGCGGCGGCGGCGATGCTGTCGAGGGGATGGGTACCGGACAACAGGTGCATCTGGCAAGGCGTCTTCAAGCTGCCACCCGGCTCGGTTCTGTCCCTGACGGCCGCAGATTTCGCCAACGCGCGCAGTGCCGGGTCCCTTTCGAACCGCATCCGACAATGGTGGTCGCTGGCCGAGGTTGCCGAGAAAGGTCGGCAGGAACCAATCGCCGGCACCGATCAAGAACTGACAAATGAACTCGACAAGCTGCTGAGACTTGCCGTTCGGCAACGCATGGTCGCCGATGTGCCGCTGGGCGGCTTTCTATCTGGCGGCGTCGACAGCTCCGCTGTTGTAGCCCTGATGCAGGCTCAATCCTCAAAACCGGTGCGCACGTTCACGATCGCATTTGGAGAAGGCGGGTTTGATGAGGCACCCCACGCCGCTGAGGTCGCCCGGCATCTGGGCACCGACCATACCGAACTTCACCTTTCGCCCGCCTCCGCGCGCGATATCATCTCAGAACTGCCGCAGACCTGGGACGAGCCGTTTGCAGACGAATCGCAGATACCAACTCTGCTCGTGGCGCGGCTGGCTCGCCAGCACGTTACGGTGGCTCTGTCGGGCGACGGTGGCGACGAATGCTTCGCCGGTTACGCTCGCCACCTCATGGCGGCCCGAGCAAAACGACAGCATGAGCTGCCGTTGCCGCTGCGTCAGACGCTTGCGACAGCTGTTGGATTGCTGGCCCGTGCAGCCCGTCACGAACTCGTCAGCAAGCTGCCGCTTTCAGCGCATGCGCGGCATGCGCTGCGCAGCGACCGGCTGGATCGCCTGGCTCGGCTGCTCGCCGCGGCAGATGAGGATGAGCTGTATGAGCGGCTTAGGGGATCATCGACCGAGAACCTCACCCATCACAGGCCGCCCATATCGATCAATGGTGCGCCGCAGCTGGATGGTCTGCTGTCACGTCTCCTGTACGAGGACATGGTCGGCTATCTGCCTGGCGACATACTGGTGAAGCTGGACCGCGCCAGCATGGCTAACAGCCTTGAGGGCCGATGCCCGCTTCTCGATCATCGGGTTGTCGACTTCGCCTGGCGGCTGCCGGCGGACGTAATGGTTCGCCGCGGCAGGGGCAAGTGGATACTTCGTCAGTTGCTGCATCGCTATGTTCCGGAGCGGCTGATCGACCGGCCAAAACATGGCTTCGACGTCCCTATAGCAGTCTGGCTCAGAGGGCCGCTGCGTATCTGGGCCAGCGATCTGCTCGCCGACATGCGCCTGTCCGGGGACGGGATCTTCGACTTTGCAAAGGTGCAGACGTGCTGGCGAGATCACTTGGATGGAAGGCAGGATCATTCTCGTGATTTGTGGGCGGCGTTGATGTTCCAGGCCTGGCGCGACGAGGCCCGTCGGCCACCGGCGCCCGCAACGGACCTGTATCGTGTACTCGAACCGGCAGGAGTATAAAATGGAAGGTTCCATAATCAGCCGCAAGCAACTTCCGCGCGCCACTGAGATGCACGTAACCGCGCACGAGACCAAGCCGCGCATGAGGCGGCCGCTGCGCGAGCAGATGGACGCGCAGAGTTCAGTCCATCAACTCCTCATTACCATCACGAGGAGAAAACGGTTCCTGCTCGCCATGGTGGTTCTGGGCGGTGTTTTGGCCGGGCTTGCGGGTTTTGCTGTCCCTGTCCGGTTCGAGGCGAGTACGCAAGTTATTCTCGATGCTCCAAGCAGGAATGGGCCCGCCGGCGCGGTACCTGCTCCGGAGATGCTGGATGCCAGCATTGACGACAATATAACCATGCTCTTGTCGCAAGGAAATCTGCGTCGCGTGATGGCAGAGCTGCGCAAGACGGAGTTCGGCGGCACCGCCGAACAAGGTGATGCCGGAACTGGAAGTGCTCGTCCCGACCCTGCTCGCGGCGGCCGGCCGATTTTGCGCTCATTAGTAGACGGCCTGCTGGCCGGAATTTGGCCGCAGGGCAAGCCGGAAGCTGCGGATGCGGCTGAACTAAAGGCATTGCGAAAGGGCATGAGGGTTGGGCAGGAACTGCGATCGAGAGTTATCAGCATAGGCTTTACCGATCCCGATCCAGCGCGAGCCGCTATGGTGGCTAATACGTTCGCCCGATTGTATATCGACGATCTCGCGAAGAGACGCCAGGCAGCGGATAGACTGGAACTCACCTCGATAGTCGCGGCTCTGCCGGGCGTACAACGCGATCTGGCAGCAGCGACCGATCGTCTGGAAAAGTATCGGCTGAGCCATGGTGCAGTCGACCAAGGTGCTGCGGACAACGCCGCCAAGGAGACAGCTGAACTCAGCCAGCAGATTTCCTTGTCGAAAGCGGATCTCTCCGCCACGGAATCTCGCCTTCAACATATTCAGGAGCTGCGAAAGGAGGGGGCATCGGTCGCCTCGCTGGCTCAAGCTATCCGATCACCGGCGCTGGCCGACCTGGCGGCTCGCCAGGCCAATGACACGGCAGATAAAAATTTGAGCGATGCGATCAACCGCGAGATCGAACAAGAGACCGCTCGTCTCGCTGCCGAGGCCAGCATCTACCGGGCCCAGATTGCAGCTCTGGAAAGTCGCAAGAATGTGCTCGACGCGGTTGTGGCCGATACGGCCGGCCGGCTGTCCGGGCTGCGTGCACTCGAGCCGCAGGTCAGTATCTTGACGGAACGATACAACCAGCTTCTGACCCAACAACAGGACTTGATACGGCGCATCGCAACTCCTTCGGCCGGAGTGTCGGTCCTTTCGGCGGCATGGCCGCCGACGGTTCCTAAGACCCTGTCGCCGATTTTCCTTATTCCACCTGGTATGGTTGTGTTTGGGCTTCTTGGCGGGGTCTTCGTTGTCGTTCGCAACCGCCTCGATCAGACTTTGCGGGGCGAGGCCGAAGCTGAGGCAGCGCTCGGGGTTCCGTGCTTGGGGCTGATACCACAAGCGGCCACAATGCACGCCAAACGGCTGAAGCAGCTGGTTTTAGGCCAGCAGAGGTCCAGATACAGCCGCGCCGTGACATCCCTGCTTGTCACCGCAGCACCCAAGCAAGCGAGGGATCGCTCGTCGCACATCATTCTCCTAACGTCCAGCGTCCAGGATGATGGCAAGACCGAGCTTGCATGGAGCCTGGCCTTGGCAGCCACCCGACTGGGGGGCCGAGTGCTTTTCCTCGATCTTGACC
>NZ_RZSX01000239.1:0-7609 GCF_004023105.1 Mesorhizobium sp. M5C.F.Ca.IN.020.32.2.1
ATGCATGACGGCCTCGTTGAGCAGATCGGGCCGCCATTGGAACTCTACGACCGGCCGAACAATCTCTTCGTCGCCAGCTTCATCGGCTCGCCCGCCATGAACATGCTGAGGGGCGAAATCGCAACTGATGGCGGCTCATCGTCTTTTCGCGGCTCCGGGGGGATTTCCCTGCCGCTGGCCGCAGTACCTTCGATCGGCAGCGGCGAACAGGTGGTGCTGGGGATACGACCCGAGCATCTGCGGCTGTCCGACGAAGATGGCATTCCGGTCACCGTCGTGGTGGTCGAGCCGACCGGGTCGGAAGTGCAGCTCATCGGCCGGACGGCCGGCGGCGAAGAGATCGTCGCCAATTTCCGGGAGCGCCATTCCTTCACGCCGGGCGAGACCGTACGGCTGACTGCCGAGCCCGGCCTCATCCACCTCTTTCATAGCGAAACCGGGCAGCGCTTCGAAATGCGCACCCGGCAGTAAGAACCACCGCGAGGAAATAAACAGGAGGAGACGAGCATGAAATTCACCAGACGTGACGTGATCCGCACCACCGCCGGCGTGGCGGCGGGAGCCTTGGGAAGCCGGTTCGTCGGCTCTTCCGCCTTTGCCCAGGAGGGGTTGACATACAAGCCCGAAGACGGCGCAAAGCTGCGGATGCTGCGTTGGTCGCCCTTCGTGCAGGGTGATGAGGATCAATGGCTGGCTAACACCAAGCGGTTCACCGAGGCGACAGGCGTCGAGGTCCGTGTCGACAAGGAAAGCTGGGAGGACATTCGCCCCAAGGCGGCGGTTGCCGCCAATGTCGGCTCCGGTCCAGATCTGATGTTGGTCTGGTTCGACGACCCGCACCAATACCCCGACAAGTTGCACGACGTGACGGAACTGGGTGAGTATCTCGGCACGAAATACGGCGGCTGGCACGAAGGGCCAAAGCAATATGCGACGCGGGAGGGGAAATTCCTCGGCCTGCCTCTGGCCACCATCGGCAATGCCATCGTCTATCGGGAAAGCTGGGTGAAGGAGGCTGGCTTCTCGGAATTTCCGAAGGACACGGCGGGCTTCCTCGAGCTTTGCAAGGCGTTGCAGGCGAAGGGGCATCCGGCCGGCTTCACGCACGGCCATGGCGTCGGCGACGGCAACAACTATGCTCACTGGCTGCTTTGGAGCCATGGCGGCCAGATGGTCGACGAGAGCGGAAAGGTGACCATCAACAGCCCCGAGACGCTCAAGGCGATCGAATACGCGCAGGAGCTCTACAAGACCTTTATTCCCGGCACCGAAAGCTGGCTCGACGTGAACAACAACCGCGCCTTCCTGGCCGGCGAACTGGGCGTCATCGCCAACGGCATTTCCGTGTATAACACGGCCAAGACCAACAAGGACAATGATCCGAAACTGACTGAAATCGCCAAGGACATGCGCACGACCAGTCTGCCGATCGGTCCCGTCGGGAAATCGGTCGAGCTGTTCCAGGTGACCACGGCAGTGATCTTCGACTACACGCCCTATCCCAACGCAGCCAAGGCCTATCTGCAGTTCATGTTCGAGGAACAGCAAATGGCGGAGTGGATTACCTCCTCGGCCGCCTACTGCTGCCAGACACTCAAAGCCTTCGACAACAATCCGGTATGGACGGCCGACCCGAACAATGCCGCCTACGCCAAGGCCTCGGCGACGCTGCGTCCCAACGGCTATGCCGGGCCGCTCGGCTACGCCTCGGCGGCGACCATGGCCGATTATGTCCTGGTCGACATGTTCGCCAAGGCCGTGACGGGCCAGGCGACGGCGCAGGAGGCGATGGAAGAGGCGGAGAAACGCGCCAACCGGTACTATCGCGTTTGATCACAGCCGAGCCGGGCAGCCGCGACCGCGCTGCCCGGTCTGGTTCCTGAAATCGTGTGGCGGCCACTCAGGCCATCATGCCAGCAGACCTTATGAGGAGCCGTCCCATGGCCGTGTCGTCCGCTGCCGTTCAGCCGCGTCCGTCGATCCTGTCGCGGAGCCTGTCGCTCCTGGCCGACAGCCGGAACGCGCTTGGCTTCGGCTTCATGCTGCCGGCGGCAGCGCTGCTGCTGGTCTTCCTCACCTATCCGCTGGGGCTCGGCATCTGGCTCGGCTTCACGGATGCCCGCATCGGCCGCCCCGGTATCTTCATCGGCATCGAAAACTACCAATATCTGTCGGATGACGCCGTCTTCTGGCTCTCCGTATTCAACACCTTGCTCTACACAATAAGCGCCTCGATCCTGAAGTTCGCGCTCGGCCTCTGGCTGGCGCTTATCCTCAATCAGAACCTTCCCTTCAAATCGTTCTTCCGCGCGATCGTCCTGCTGCCGTGGGTGGTGCCGACGGTGCTGTCGGCCATCGCCTTCTGGTGGATATACGATTCGCAGTTCTCCATCCTGTCCTGGGCGCTTATGGAAACGGGCCTAATCGACCATCGCATCAATTTCCTCGGCGACCCGGAGAATGCGCGCGCTTCGGTGATCGCGGCCAATGTCTGGCGCGGCATTCCGTTCGTCGCCATCACGCTGCTGGCCGGCTTGCAGACGATTCCCCAGTCGCTTTACGAGGCCGCCACGCTCGACGGCGCCAGCCGCTGGCAATTGTTCCGTTTTGTGACGCTGCCGCTGCTGACGCCGATCATCGCCATCACCATGACGTTCTCTGTGCTGTTCACCTTCACCGATTTCCAGCTGATCTATGTGCTGACCCGCGGCGGACCGGTCAATGCCACCCATCTGATGGCGACATTGTCGTTTCAGCGCGGCATTTCGGGAGGCCAGCTTGGCGAGGGCGCCGCCATCGCTGTCGCCATGATCCCGTTCCTGCTTGCGGCGATCCTGTTCAGCTATTTCGGCTTGCAACGCCGCAAATGGCAGCAGGGCGGCGGAGACTGACATGGCCACGATCAAAAAAACGAATCGTCAGGAACTCGACGAAGGCGGCATGGGCTACCTTCAGAGCCTGCCGCGGCGCGTGGTGACGGTCTATCTGCCGTTGCTGGTGTTCGTCATCGTGCTGTTGTTCCCGTTCTACTGGATGACGATCACGGCGATTAAGCCCAATCACGAGATGACCGACTACGCCAATTTCAATCCGTTCTGGGTCGTGCATCCGACATTCGAGCACATCCGCTATCTCTTGTTCGACACGTCCTATCCGGGCTGGCTGCTCAACACGATCATCATCTCGACCGCCGCGACGTTCCTGTCGCTGCTGGCTGCGGTGTTCGCGGCCTATGCGATCGAACGGCTGAGGTTTTCGGGGGCGCGGCAGGTCGGGCTCGCGATCTTCCTCGCCTATCTCGTGCCGCCGTCGATCCTGTTCATCCCGCTGTCGGTGATGGTGTTCAACCTTGGGCTTTACGACACGCCCTTCGCGCTCATTCTTACTTACCCGACCTTCCTAGTACCCTTCTGCACGTGGCTGTTGATGGGTTACTTCCGCTCCATCCCGTTCGAACTGGAAGAATGCGCGCTCATCGACGGGGCGAGTCGGTGGCAGATCCTCACCAAGATCGTGCTGCCGCTGTCGGTGCCCGGCCTGATTTCCGCCGGCATATTCGCATTCACCCTGTCATGGAACGAATTCATCTATGCCCTGACATTCATCCAGTCGTCCGAAAACAAGACTGTGCCGGTCGGGGTGCTCACGGAGCTTGTCCGTTCCGACGTCTATGAGTGGGGAGCGCTGATGGCCGGAGCCCTGATCGGCTCCCTGCCGGTGGTCGTGCTTTATTCATTCTTTGTCGAGCACTACGTGTCCTCGATGACCGGTGCGGTGAAGGAATAGCGCCTATGGCGCCGCACCTTCTCCCTTCTCCCTTGTGGGAGAATGTGGCCTCGCCCAGGGGGTCTTGCCTCTAGCAAGCCCGAGGACAGTTCCGCGAGGTCGGGGTGTTCCAGCTTGGTGCCGACCGCGTTCCAGCCAGCGCCCGTCTTGGCGCTGCGCGCCAATCCACTTTCTCCCACAAGGGGAAGGAAGAGCCGCACCGTGGGCGCCAATATCCTGGCGTATTGCCGCCGGCGAGCCGCCGCGCTATCTCAGGCGACCCTTGCCTGCCTAAGGCGACCTGTCTGCCCAGGCGACTCTGTCTGCCCGAGGCGACTCTGTCTGCCCGAGGCGACTCTGTCTGCCTAAGGCGACCTTTTGCCGGAGCTCCCATGTCTGAAATCGTCACCGCCGCCATGCTCGTCATCGGTGATGAGATTCTGTCCGGGCGCACCAAGGACAAGAATATCGGCCATCTCGCCGACATCATGACGGCGATCGGCATCGACCTGAAGGAGGTGCGCATCGTTCCCGACGAGGACGACGAGATCGTCGCCGCGGTGAACGCCCTACGTGCCCGCTACACCTATGTCTTCACGACCGGCGGCATCGGCCCCACGCATGACGACATCACCGCGGACGCGATCGCCAAGGCCTTTGGCGTGCCCTGCGAATACGACGCCAAGGCCTATGCGATGCTGGAAGCGAGCTACGCCGCGCGCGGCATCGAATACACCGAGGCGCGCAAGCGCATGGCGCGGATGCCGCGTGGTGCCGACCATATCGACAATCCAGTGTCCATCGCGCCCGGCTTTCGCATCGGCAACGTCCATGTCATGGCCGGCGTGCCGTCGATTTTCCAGGCGATGCTCGACAATGTGGTGCCGACGCTGAAGGCCGGCACCAGAATGCTCTCGGCCACGGTGCACTGTCCGTTCGGCGAAGGCCTGGTCGGCGGACCGCTCGGCGATATCCAGAAGGCGCATCCGGATACGATCATCGGGTCCTACCCGAAATATGGCGACGGCAAGTTCTGGACCGAGCTGGTCGTCCGTGCCCGCAGCCAGGAAGCGCTGAACGCCGCCCATGCCGATGTCGAGGCGATGGTCGCAGGCCTCGCCAGCGCGGCCAGCTGATCCGGGCCGGAACCAAGCATGGTGCAGTAACGTTTCATGCGGGCGAGTTTCGATCGCCGTAAACTGAGGGGTTATCATGCGATTCAAAACCATCGTCGCCATACTGCAGAACGAACAGGACGCGGAGCGCGTGCTCGAATGCGCCATTCCGCTTGCCGACAGGTTCCAGAGCCATCTGATCGGCATTCATGCCGAAGCGCTTCCCGTCCCCTACACCTCGGCCACCGGCTTTCCCGACACCGAGTTCCTGCAGGTTTCGGCCGACATGAACAAGGAGCGTGCTGAGAAATTGCGGGTGGTTTTCCTCCGGCATGTCGAGGATTCCGACCTGTCGTTCGAGTGGCGCAGCCTCGAGAGCTTTTCCGGAGACAGCGCGCTGACCGGTATCCCAACCGTTCGCACCGCAGACCTCATCATCGCCGCGCAGCGCGAGTCGGGCGGCGATCCGAGCGCCGATGTCGACACGCTGGTCTATGACGCCGGCCGGCCGGTGCTGGTCGTGCCGCATTCGGGCCCGCTCGTGACCAGCTTCAAGCATGTGCTGCTCGCCTGGAACGGCAGCAAGGAAGCCGCGCGCGCCGCCTTCGACGCCCTGCCCTTCATCATCGAGGCCGAGAAGACCGATATCGTCGTCATCGACCCACCGGATACGCTCGACGAGGCTCCGGAGGCGGCCGGCGCCGAAATCGCCGCCGCCCTGTCCAGGCATGGCGCCACCGTCAGCGTCTCGGTGCTGCAATCGGGCGGCCACTCGGTCGACGACGTGATCCAGACCAGGGTTGCCGAAACCGGCGCCGACCTGCTCGTGCTCGGCGCCTACAGCCATTCCTGGCTGCGCCAGCTTCTGTTCGGCGGGGTCACGCGCACCGTGCTGCGCACGTTGCCGGTGGCAGCTTTCCTGTCACGGTAAGTCCACAAGGGTAACTCCACAGGGGCGAGTCCACAGGGATCGCCTGCCGCCGCCCTTGCCAAGGCCAAGGCTTTCCAGTTAATTCCGCGCGCATTCCTTCAAGTGTTTGCGCGCAGTTTTTCGCGCGCTGCGGAGTGCATGCAAAAATGTCCCTTCCCGAAAAGGCCTTTCCCGTCTCCTGGGATCAGTTCCACCGCGACGCGCGTGCGCTTGCCTGGCGGCTTGCCGGCGCCAACAAAGGCCAGTGGAAGGCGATCGTCTGCATCACGCGCGGCGGCTTGGTTCCGGCCGCCATCATCTCGCGTGAACTCGGCATCCGCGTCATCGAGACGGTTTGCGTCGCCTCCTATCACGACTACGCCAGCCAGGGGCAGCTGCAGGTGCTGAAGGAGGTCACGCCGGCACTGCTCGCCGATGACGGCGCCGGCGTGCTGATCATCGACGACCTAACCGATACCGGCAAGACCGCAGGCATCGTGCGCGCCATGATGCCCAAGGCGCATTTCGCCACCGTTTACGCCAAGCCGAAAGGGAGGCCGCTGGTCGACACCTTCGTCACCGAGGTCAGCCAGGACACCTGGATCTATTTTCCGTGGGACATGGGCTTCACCTACCAGAAGCCGATCGCCGACGATCACGTCGGCTGATTCGCGGCAACTGCTTTTTCTCCCGGCACATGCCGGCGAGCATTGCTTGCCGGCGAGCACTTCTTGAAAGAGTGCCGCGGCGCACGATATTTCCTGAATGGACGCCTGTTGGTGTGGTTAACCAGTCCGTATGAGGTTTTTTACTTTTATTGCTCATGATTAGCCGTAAGATTCGCGAGACGGCAGATGATTCTGGAGGCTGGGGCAAGCTTCTCCGATGTTGACGAGGCCAGCAACGCACAACCATTTGGCCGAAAGGGTTCAGCGGCTCTTCGGCACAGCGCCGTGCCGCCTGCAGGTTGCAGCATTGCCCTGGCGCGATACCGGGCATGGCGTCGAGATCATGCTGATCACCAGCCGCGATACCGGTCGCTGGGTGCTTCCCAAGGGCTGGCCTGAGGCCAAGGAGCTGCTTTGCGAAGCGGCGGCGCGCGAGGCCGGCGAGGAAGCCGGACTGCGCGGCACGATCTCCCACCATGAAGCCGGCCGCTACTTCTATGCCAAGGCATTGGCTTCCGGCGAGGAAGTGCCTTGCGAAGTTCTGGTATTTCCGCTGCAGGTCGACAAGATCGCCGACCGGTGGAAGGAAAAGCGGTCGCGCATCCGCAAATGGGTCAGCCCCGCCGAGGCCGTGCGCATGGTCAACGAGCCGGACCTTGGTCAGATCATCGCCTATTTCTGCGCCGACCCGCACCAGTTTTCCTGAGCAAGACTAGGCGCACCGGCCAAAGCTGCGCCCCTGCCGATCACCGGCGATGCTCTTTGGCGAAGAGAATCGATTTGACCACCACAGCTTTGGCGTGCGTTGTCATCACGGTCGATGGCTTGGACGTCGGTCAAAATCGAAATCCTCCGCGCCACTTCTATCCCCGTTATCCACATATGCGACACACAAGATGTTGGGGTCACAAAAGCTACGCAAACGAATCCTTGACGGCGCAAAACGAGTCGCCTTTTATGGGCCATGCGCTCCTGTTGAGAGTGCGACCGGAAAGTTCTGAGCCCGGTCTTTTTCCCGGACTATGTGCGTTTTGGCCGCATTTCCGCCTGTCTATGAGGCCGGCGGATGCGTTGGGGGTTTGGGGTTTTTGGGGGACGAAAGGGAAAAATGTCGGACTGGAATAAATTGTCTGTTAACACTATATTTAGTG
>NZ_RZSX01000023.1:0-17013 GCF_004023105.1 Mesorhizobium sp. M5C.F.Ca.IN.020.32.2.1
CTCAGCGCACGACTTGTCTTTAAACGCCGTGCGCTGAGATCCCGGCGGGAAAATCCCTATAGAATTTTTATTTCTTTCCTCTTCGCCACGTCTCGAACCTTTATGGTGTTTCGAGCCATATTCTACCTGAAACACATCTCGGTCACTCTGCCGTTGTGGCGGGGTGCTTCCGTATGATTCGGACCTGCCGTCTGCAGGTGAAGCGAGAATAAAGCGAAGAATAAGGAACACGCGGGATGGACATCATCGTTCTCGGAACAGGGTTTTTGTTTTTTACCCTGTTCTTCGCCTTCATCAAAGCCTGCGACAGTCTTTAGGCTGAAGGATCGCAACATGCTTGTCGACTATATCCTCGGTGGCGCTGTGACCTTGTTCCTTCTCGCCTACCTGACATACGCCCTCGTTCGCCCAGAACGTTTCTAACGGGAACTGGCGAAGGCACGGAAAGCTACACCTATGACTTTCAACGGATGGATACAGATCCTCGTCTATTGCGGGATCGTTTTTTTGCTCGTGAAGCCGCTCGGCGGCTACATGTATCGCGTTTTCAGCGGCGACCGCACATTTCTCTCGCCGATTTTGGGTCCTGTCGAGCGACGCCTTTATCGCATCTCGGGAACCAGCGAGCGTGAGGAGCAGCACTGGACCACCTATGCGGCGGCCCTGCTGTTCTTCAACCTGGCCGGTTTCCTGGTGCTCTACGGCCTGCAGCGGCTGCAAGGCAGCCTGCCTTACAATCCGGCCGGTATGACCGCCGTCGAACCCGGGCTCGCCTTCAACACCGCCGCCAGTTTCATGACCAACACCAACTGGCAGAACTACGGCGGCGAAAGCACAATGTCCTATCTGGTGCAGATGGCCGGCCTCACCGTGCAGAACTTCCTGTCCGCGGCGACCGGCATCGCCATCGCAATCGCGCTGATCCGCGGGTTCACCAAGGCCTCCGGCAAATCGATCGGCAATTTCTGGGTGGATATGACCCGGTGCACCCTTTACCTGCTATTGCCGCTCTGCATCGTGCTGACGCTGGTCTATGTCTATCTCGGCATACCGCAGACGCTCAGCGCCTATCTCGACGCCACAACATTGGAGGGCGCGCAGCAGACGATCGCGGTCGGGCCAGCCGCCTCGCAGATCGCCATCAAGATGCTCGGCACCAATGGCGGCGGCTTCTTTAACGCCAATGCCGCGCATCCTTTCGAAAATCCCAACGCGATCTCGAACCTGATCCAGATGGTTTCGATCTTCGCGATCGGTGCGGCGCTGACCAATGTCTTCGGCCGCATGAACGGCAACCAGCGCCAGGGTTGGGCGATCTTGACCGCGATGGGCCTCCTGTTCATCGCTGGCGTCGCCGTCTGCTACTGGGCTGAGGCGTCAGGCAATCCGCTGGTTCATGCGCTGGGCATCGACGGCGGCAACATGGAAGGCAAGGAAACGCGCTTCGGCATCGCTTTGTCTGCCCTGTTTGCGGTCATCACCACGGCCGCGTCCTGCGGCGCGGTCAACGCGATGCATGACAGCTTCACCGCGCTTGGCGGCATGATCCCGATCATCAACATGCAGCTCGGCGAGGTCATTGTCGGCGGTGTCGGCGCCGGCCTCTACGGCATCCTGATGTACATCGTGATCGCCGTGTTCGTCGCCGGACTGATGGTCGGACGCACGCCCGAATATCTCGGCAAGAAGATCGAGGCCAAGGAGATCAAGATGGCAATGCTGGCCATTCTCTGCCTGCCGCTGGCGATGCTGATCTTCACCGCCATCGCGGTGGTGCTGCCGACAGGCGTCGCTTCGATGGCCAATGCCGGCCCGCACGGCTTCTCCGAGGTTCTCTATGCCTACACCTCGGCTGCCGCCAACAACGGCTCGGCCTTTGGCGGCCTGACCGGCAACACGACCTGGTACAATGTCACGCTCGGAATCGGCATGCTGATGGGCCGCTTCCTGGTCATCATCCCGGCTCTGGCGATCGCCGGTTCGCTGGTCGCCAAGAAAACAGTGCCCGCCTCCGCCGGCACCTTCCCGACCGACGGGCCGCTGTTCGTCGGGCTGCTGGTCGGCGTCATTCTGATCGTCGGCGGCCTCACCTTCTTCCCGGCGCTGGCAGTCGGACCGATCGTCGAGCACCTGGCTGGCATCCAGGGGCAGACATTCTGAAATGGCCCCACTTTGGATCAATGTCATGGCCTGGTTCGAAACCATACGCCGCAAGATTCGATATCGAGCCGATCAGAAGGGGGCAACCCCGCCTCCTTTCCCGACCATGTCTACGTTCTTCGGCATTGCAGCCGTCATGATCGTGATCTGGCTGCTGGCCTCCGGGCATCTTCGTTCGGCATACGATCGATCGGCGCCATTCAACAACATCGATGCTGGAGCCACTAAATGAGCCAGTCCAAATCCGCTGTTATCATGGATGGCCGCGTCCTGCTGCCTGCCATCGACGGGGCTTTCAGGAAACTGAACCCGCGCACCTTGATGCGCAATCCGGTGATGTTCGTCGTCGCTGTAGTCTCGGCGCTCACGTCAGTCCTGTTCGTCAAGGATCTTGTCACTGGTGGCGGCAATCTCGGCTTCTCGCTGCAGATCATCATCTGGCTGTGGTTCACCGTGCTTTTCGCCAACTTCGCCGAAGCGGTCGCCGAAGGCCGAGGCAAGGCGCAGGCCGATTCGCTGCGCAAGGCGCGCACCGAGACCCAGGCCAAGCTGTTGAGCGGCGACGACCGCACCAAGTTCAAGCTGGTGCCCGGCACCAGCTTGAAGGTCGGCGATGTGGTGCTCGTCGAGGCTGGCGACATCATTCCGTCGGACGGCGAGGTGATCGAAGGCGTCGCTTCGGTCAACGAGGCGGCAATCACCGGCGAATCCGCTCCGGTGATCCGTGAATCCGGCGGCGACCGTTCGGCGGTCACCGGCGGCACGCAGGTTCTGTCCGACTGGATCCGCGTGCGCATCACCGCGGCCTCCGGCCATACGTTCCTCGACCGCATGATCTCGCTGGTCGAAGGCGCCGAGCGCCAGAAGACGCCCAACGAGATCGCGCTCAACATCCTGCTCGTCGGCATGACGCTGATCTTCGTGCTGGCGACGGCGACGATCCCGAGTTTCGCCTCCTATTCGGGCGGCTACATTTCGGTCACCGTCCTGGTCGCCCTGTTCGTCACGTTGATCCCGACGACGATCGGGGCGCTGCTTTCGGCCATCGGCATCGCCGGCATGGATCGCCTGGTGCGATTCAACGTGCTGGCGATGTCGGGCCGCGCCGTCGAGGCGGCTGGCGACGTCGACACGCTGCTGCTCGACAAGACCGGCACGATCACGCTCGGCAACCGCCAGGCGACGGCATTCCGCCCGGTCAAGGGCGTCACCGAGCAGGAGCTGGCCGACGCTGCACAGTTGGCCTCGCTTGCCGATGAAACGCCGGAAGGCCGCTCGATCGTCGTGCTGGCGAAGGAGAAATACGCCATCCGTGCCCGCGACATGGCAACACTGCATGCCGCTTTCGTGCCCTTCGCCGCGCAAACCCGCATGAGCGGCGTCGACATCGATGGCTCGTCGGTTCGCAAGGGCGCGGTCGATTCAGTGCTCGCCCACGTCAATCGGTCGACCGTCGCCACGCATGGTACGCGCCCCAGCAGCGACACCGTCCGCGACCTTCAGGCGATCGCCGACGACATCGCCAAATCCGGCGGCACGCCGCTGGCGGTCGAGCGCGACGGACGCCTTCTCGGCGTCGTCCATCTCAAGGACATCGTCAAAGGCGGCATCAGGGAACGCTTCGCCGAACTGCGCAAGATAGGGATCCGCACGGTGATGATCACCGGCGACAATCCCATGACGGCGGCGGCGATCGCGGCGGAGGCCGGCGTCGACGATTTCCTTGCCCAGGCGACCCCCGAGGACAAGCTGAAGCTCATCCGCGACGAACAGGCCAAAGGCAAGCTCGTCGCCATGTGCGGCGACGGCACCAATGATGCGCCCGCCCTTGCGCAGGCCGATGTCGGCGTTGCCATGAACACCGGCACGGTCGCCGCACGCGAAGCCGGCAATATGGTCGACCTCGACAGCGATCCGACCAAGCTGATCGAGATCGTAGAAATCGGCAAGGCGCTGCTGATGACGCGCGGATCGCTGACGACCTTTTCCATCGCCAACGACGTCGCCAAGTATTTTGCCATCATCCCGGCCATATTCGCCGTCTTCTACATCGCGCCGGGGCAAACCGCCGGTCCGTTGCAGGCGCTTAACATCATGCATCTCGCAACGCCGCAGAGCGCCATTCTCTCGGCCATCATCTTCAACGCGCTGATCATCATCGCGCTGATCCCGCTGTCGCTGAGAGGCGTCAAATATCGCGCGATTGGCGCGGGCGCGCTGCTCAGCCGCAACCTTCTTGTCTACGGCCTCGGCGGCATCATTGTCCCCTTCGTCGGCATCAAGGCGATCGATATGGCCATCACCGCGCTTGGCCTCGCATAAGGAATTAAGTCCATGCTCAAGCAAATCAGACCCGCGATCACCATGATCGTTTTCTTCACCATCCTTACCGGCCTGATCTATCCGATCGGCATGACCGGCATCGCCCAAGCCCTGTTCCCGCGCCAGGCCAACGGCAGCCTGATTGAGAAGGACGGCAAGATCGTCGGCTCCGAACTGATCGGCCAGGCCTTTGCCAGCGAGCGCTATTTCCGTGGCCGCCCGTCGGCAGCCGGCGACGGCTACAACGCCGCCGCTTCGAGCGGTTCGAATCTCGGGCCGACCAACCCCAAGCTGATCGACCGCATCAAGAGCGATGCCGACAGGCTGAACGTGGAAAATCCGGACCAGCCGGTGCCGGTGGATCTGGTCACGACTTCAGGCAGCGGCCTCGATCCGCATATCAGCCCCGAAGCCGCCTATTTCCAGGTCGCCAGGGTGGCCAGGGCCAGGGACGTCGATGAAGCCAGGGTCAAGTCCCTTGTCGACAGCCATATTGAGGACCGCGAGCTCGGCTTCATGGGAGAGCCGGTGGTCAATGTGCTGGCGCTCAATCTGGCGCTGGACGAGGCCACAAAGCAATGAATGGTGGGCCGGGGATCGACACCATCCCCGGCGCCATTCATGATCGATTATGATGCCGGACGACAGCCGCAACGAAACCAGACCCTCACCTGACGCGCTGCTTGACCATGCGGAGCGGGAGGCGCGCGGTCGTCTGCGGATATTCCTGGGCGCAGCACCCGGTGTCGGCAAGACTTATGAAATGCTGATGTCGGGCCGTGCAAGATTGGCCGACGGGGTGGACGTGGTGATCGGCGTCGTCGAGACGCACGGGCGGAAAGAAACCCAGGTGTTGGTCGACGGCTATGAGGTGCTTCCCCGTCGCCAGGTCGGCTACAAGGGGCGCATCCTCGAGGAAATGGATCTCGACGCCATCCTTGCCCGGCGTCCAGCGCTGGTCCTCGTCGACGAGCTCGCCCATACCAACGCGCCGGGCAGCCGCCATCCCAAGCGCTATCTCGACGTTCAGGAAATCCTAACGCACAGTATCGACGTCTACACGACGCTCAACATCCAGCATGTCGAAAGCCTGAACGATGTCGTGGCGCAGATCACGCGCGTCAGAGTGCGCGAGACGGTTCCAGACTCCGTCATCGACCAAGCCGACGACATCGAGATCATCGATCTCACTCCCGACGACCTGATCAAGCGGCTCGAGGAGGGCAAGGTTTATATCCCCAGCACCGCCCAGCGCGCCATCGAGAACTATTTCTCGCCGGGCAATTTGACGGCGCTCAGGGAACTGGCGCTCCGCCGCACCGCCCAGCGCGTCGACGAGCAGTTGCTGACCCACATGCAGGCCCACGCCATACCCGGACCCTGGGCGGCGGGGGAAAGGGTTCTCGTCTGCGTCGATGCTCGTCCGGGCGGGGCGGCCCGTGTCCGCTATGCGCGGAGGTTGGCCGACCGGCTCCGCGCCCCCTGGACGGCGCTTCATGTCGATACCCCTCGTTCAGCCGCGATGTCGGAGGAGGACAAGGATCGGCTGGCGACGCTGCTGCGCCTTGCCGAGCAGCTCGGCGCCGAGGTAACGACCATTCCAGGTCAGAACGTTGCGCAGGACATCGTTCGCCATGCGACCGCGAACAACTTCACCCATATCGTGATCGGCAGGCCGACCCGATCGCGCTGGCGGGAATTGATCGAAGGCTCGCTCACTTATGATCTCATCCGTAATGCCGGCGACATCAGCGTCCATGTCATTTCGGGAAACGAACGCAACGCCGAGGCGACGTCGAGGACCGTCAGGGCGGCGGACGAGCAGTGGCAATTCGAGATCTGGCCCTATCTCAAGGCCACGGCCTATGTTGTTGGCTCGCTCGCCTTCGCCCTCCTTCTCCACCAGTTTCTCGATGTCCGCAATCTGGCGATCATCTTTCTCATCGGGGTCCTGACGTCGGCGGTGACCGGCGGTCTCTGGCCGGCCTTGTATGCCTGCCTCATCAGCGCCATTGCCTTCAACTATTTCTTCCTGGAACCACGCTACACACTGACGATCCACGATCCGGAGAGCATCGTTGCGCTGGCTGTCTTCCTGGTTGTTGCGGTCATTGCCAGCAATCTGACGGCGCGTGTGCAGCGGCAGGCGGTCGCCGCCCGATCACGGGCACGCGCCACGGAAGATATGTATCTCTTCTCAAAGAAGCTCGCCGGCGCCGGCACGCTGGACGACGTACTGTGGGCCACAGCCTTCCAGATTGCCTCGATGCTGAAGCTGCGCGTGGTGCTGCTTTTGCCGGAGAATGGTTCGATCACCGTCAAGGCCGGCTATCCGCCTGACGACACGCTGGCCGAGGCAGACATCGCAGCCGCCCGTTGGGCCTGGGAGCACGATCGCGCTGCGGGCCGTGGCGCCGATACGCTTCCCGGGGCAAAACGCCTATATCTTCCGCTGCGGACCGGGCGCACCGCTGTCGGCGTCGTCGGCCTCGACAACGACAAGCAAGGCCCGCTGCTGACTCCCGAACAGAAGCGCCTCCTCGACGCCCTCGCCGATCAGGCGGCAGTCGCCATCGAACGCATCCAGCTTGTTGCCGACGTCGACCGGGCCAAGCTCGAGGCCGAGGCGGACCGCCTGCGCTCGGCGCTGCTGACCTCGATTTCCCATGATCTGAAAACTCCGCTGGCCGCCATCATGGGCGCCGCCGGTACCTTGCGGGAATTTGCGCCGGCGCTTCCCGAAGCGGACCGGGCGGACCTGCTGTCGACCGTGCTCGACGAATCGGAACGGCTGAACCGCTTCATCGCCAATTTGCTCGACATGACCAAGATCGAATCCGGTGCGATGGAGCCGAACTACGCATTCCACTATGTCGGCGATATTGTCGGCACCGCCTTGCATCGAGCCAGAAAAATCATCGGCGAACACAAGACCGAAATGGACATTCCCACGGATTTGCCGATGTTGAGGGTCGATCCCGTCCTGTTCGAGCAGGCGCTGTTCAACCTCCTCGACAATGCCGCTAAATACGCGCCGCCAGCTTCGACGATCCGCCTGCAGGGCTGGGCCGACAATGGTTCCGTCATCGTGCAGATCATGGACGAGGGGCCAGGCATTCCGCCAGCGGACCTGGAGCGCATTTTCGACACGTTCCACCGGGTGCGCAAGGGCGATCAGGTCCGTGCCGGCACCGGGCTCGGGCTCTCGATCTGCCGCGGCTTCATCGAGGCGATGGGCGGCACGATTTCGGCGGTCAACAGGACCGATCGCTCGGGTGCGGTTTTCACCATCAGGATGCCGGTACCGGCAGACCAACATGTGAACGAACCCGACATGGATGACCTGCCATGACGAACCTGGACGTCAGGATATTGGTCGTCGATGACGAACCGCCGATCCGCAAGCTGCTCCGCGTCGGCCTTGGCAGCCAGGGCTATGCAATCAGCGAGGCGCCGAACGCCAAGGCGGCGATCGAACTCATGGAGACGGAAAGGCCGGACCTGATCCTGCTCGATCTCGGCCTGCCCGGCATGGGCGGCCACGAATTGCTGCGCAAATGGCGGGATGACGGCATGGATGTTCCCGTGGTCATCCTCTCCAGCCGCACCGACGAGACCGGCATCGTCTCGGCACTTGAGCTCGGCGCCGACGACTATGTCATCAAGCCGTTCGGCATGAACGAGCTTGTCGCGCGCGTCCGCGTGGCGCTCCGCCACAAGTTCCAGCAGCAGGGTGAGAAGCCGGTCTTCCACACCGGCGATCTCACGGTCGATCTGGTGAAGCGCATCGTCACGATCGAGGGCAGGGAGATAAAGCTCTCGCCGAAGGAGTACGACATCCTGCGCATCCTCGTGCAGCACGCCGGCAAGGTTCTCACCCACCAGTTTCTTTTGAGGCAGGTCTGGGGCGATTCGACCGACGTGCAGTATCTCAGGGTCTATGTGCGGCAGCTCAGGCAAAAGATCGAGAAAACGCCCGACCAGCCGCGTTACATCACCACCGAAACCGGCGTCGGATATCGTCTGCGCGAAGTGGATTGAATATAATCCTGGTGGACAACGCTCAATCGGCCGAGAGTTCCGCGGTTCGAGAAAGCGCGCCGCTGGAGCCGGCCAATAAGATGGGAAAGCTGATCGGCTAGCCTGTATCGAGCGCGACCGCATTAATTCTCAAAAATGGTGGCGGCCTTGAGCAGCGGCGTGATTTTCGCGTTGAATGCCACGGGCACCAGGCAACCGGCGGCCTGACAAGTGCTGAGCTGCAGGATGCCCTCAAATTCTTGTCGCCGATCTCGAGATTTATCCCCTTGCCCGGCACGCATGGGTCGGCCGGCTTTTGATTTCCGGTAACTCAACCCGCCAATTCCGCCCCGCGAGGCTTTAGCCATGGCATCACCGGGCAAATGCCCTATATGATTGGAGGCTCCAGTTTGGTGCGGGAATGAATGGATGTCGCCCCTTCGCCCATCGACGATCTTCATGTCGGCAATGCTGGCAACAGCGATGCTGTCGGACGCGGCTGTCTCCGCGCAGATCGTCACTCCCGCCAACCGCAACGCGCTGGTCCTGCAAAACGAATTGCAGATGCTGGAGAACAGGCTGCGGCGGCAGCGATACCAGCAGCAGCAACAGCAGTTCCGTGCCCAGGATCGCGAGGTCGCGCCGCAACGGCCTGATATTCAGCAGATGAGGCCTACGTGCCAGTTGCGGCGGTCGGGCAGCCGCTTTATCAGCACCTGCCGCTGATGAGCCGACGCTTTTCATTTATTTAGCCGGCTTATAGCCTTGAATACCGCTCCACTTGAAGTAGCATCAAAGGCGGTTTTGATTTTCGCAACGTGCCTTTGTGCTTGGGCACTGCCCTGATTGGATCTCGGGAATGGCAGCCACCAAGAAGAAGGTTGTACGCAAGGCGAGGAAGGGCGAGCGGATCCGTCAGGTCGCGGCGATTCCTTTTCGGCTGAGCGAGCATGGCAACGTCGAGGTGATGCTGGTCACCTCGATATCGACAATGCGCTTTATCGTGCCCAAGGGCTGGCCGATGAAGGGCAAGAGTGGGCGCAAGGCAGCCACCATCGAAGCGCAGGAGGAAGCCGGCGTCCTCGGCAAGACGCTGAAGCAGCCGGCCGGCACCTATTCCTACTGGAAGCGGCTGACAAACCGCTTCGTCCGCGTCGACGTCATCGTCTACCTGCTGGCGGTGACGGAGGAGCTGGCCAATTGGCAGGAAGCCAAAAGGCGGCATCGAGCATGGCTGACGCTGACAGACGCAGCAGCGCTTATCGACGAGCCCGATCTTTCAACGCTGCTGAAGAACTTGAAAGTTCCCCATCCAGCGCCCGCTGGCGAAGCTGAACCAAGGCCTCATTTGGAGTCGCCATCTCCCTGAGTAAAAGGCCGCACCGGCGTGCCGGTATAGGCCCACAGCCATTCGCGCGGCAGTGGTCCCTTGTTGCGGTCGCTCTGTTGCGACTGTTCCCACGCATGCGCCAATATGCCGACCGAGCGCGAGAGCACGAAAAGGCCGCGTGTCAGCGGCGGCGGAAAGCCGAGCTCGCCATAGATGACGGCAGTGGCGCCGTCGATGTTGAGCGGGATCTTCTTGCCCTTGCGCCGCGTGACATCGGCCTCAACAGCCTCGGCGATATCGGCGAAACGTCCACTGATGATGCCGCGCGCGGCAAAATCGCGGGTCAGCTCGATGAGGCGCGGCGCCCGCGGATCGACCGGGTGGAAGCGGTGCCCGAGCCCCGGCACATAGGATTTTTCCTCGGCGAAGATACGATCGAGCCGCGCCGCGACGGCATCGGCAAGCGTCACTCCTGCGTCCAGTGCCGCGGCGATGTCGCCGTAGAAGGCCAGCGCCTGCTCGCCAGCGCCGCCATGCACGTCGCCAAGCACATTTATGGCTGAGGCCATGGCGCTGTTGATGCCGACGCCGCAGGTAGCCGCCATGCGGGCAATGGCGATTGACGGCGCCTGCGGCCCGTGGTCGACGGCGGCACCGAGCGCGATGCCGAGCAGCGCCGCCTGCTCCTTACCAGGCAGTTCGCCGCGCAGCATCAGCCAGATCATCGCCGGAAAGCTGACGCGGCCGATCAGGTCCTGGATCTCATAGCCGCGCAGCCGGATCACGCCAGGGCGCATTTCGATGATATCGGTCTGCCACCATTCCTCGCCGCGCTCGCGGCCGGTTTTTTTCCCAACGTTGCTCATGTCCTCGCGTCGCTCATCCCTGCGCCCTTTTCTTGACGCGCGGCGGCAGACCGGCAAACACCTCGTCCATATGCTCGCCCAGCGCCGGCGGCGGCTTGGTCGGCAAGGGTGCCGCACCATCGACCATGAACCCGCCGCGCACGACAGTCAGCGGCCGGTCGATATTCGGCATGCCATCGAAACGGGTGGTCATCTCGCGCTCGATCACTTGCTGCTCGGCCAGCACTTGCGGGATCGTCAGCACCCTGCCCGCCGGCACGCCTGCGCGATTGAGCGTCTCCTCCCAGGCTGCGGCCGAGCTGTTCGCCAGGGCATCCTCGATCAGTGCCTTCAGGGCGATGCGGTTGCGCTTGCGCGTCTCGCGCTCGGCAAAGCGCGGGTCTGACGCCAGCTCCGGCAGCCCGACCAGCCGGCAGAGCGCCACGAACTGCTCCTGTTTGTTGGCGGCGATGTTGAGCAGACCGTCGCCGGTGCGAAATGTCCCGGAAGGTGCAGCCGTCATGTTCTCATTTCCCATCGGCTGCGGCTCGACGTCAGCCGTCAGGTAGTTGGAGACCGGCCAGCCCAGCGCGGAAAGCGTGCATTCGAGCATCGACACGTCGAGGAAGGCGCCCTCGCCTGTCGTCTTCTGCTTCACGAGTGCCGCGGCGATGGCGAACGCCCCGACCAGCCCGCCCAGCGTGTCGGCGACCGGATAACCGACACGCAGCGGCGCGGTCTCCGGTGTGCCGGTGATGCTCATGATGCCTGAAAGGCCCTGGATGATCTGGTCGTAGGCAGGATTGTCGCGCATCGGCCCGGTCTGGCCGAAGCCCGAAATCGCGCAATAGATAAGGCTGGGGCGGACCTCCTTCAGCCTCGCAAAGCCAAGCCCCAGCCGGTCCATCACGCCCGGGCGGAAATTCTCGACCAGCGCGTCGGCGGAGGCGACCAGATCGAGAAAGCGTTCGCGACCGGCCTCTTGCTTGAGATCGAGCACCACCGATCGTTTGCCGGCGTTCTGCGCCAGGAACGAAGCGCCCATTCCGGCACTGTTGAGTTCCGGCGAGCCGCCGAGCTGGCGCGCCAGGTCGCCGCCTTGCGGCGCCTCGACCTTGATCACGTCACCCCCGAGCAGCGCCAGCTGATAGGCGCAGTAAGGGCCAGCCAGAACATTGGTCAGGTCGAGGACGCGGATACCGGACAGCAGATCGGTCATGATCTCACAAACAGATCAGGCATCGCCCGGCACATGCTCGGGTCCTCGCGTGCGCCTGTGCTCGATGTAGGCCCAGATATGCGGCCCGATCAGCCCGATGAACGCCAACGTCAGCAGCGTCAGCGACAGCGGATGCGTATAGAACACCGACCAGTCGCCGTTCGAGATGGTCATTGCCCGGCGGAACTGGGTCTCGGCGAGTGGCCACAGGATCATGCCGATGATGACCGGCGCCGTCGGAAAATCGAAGCGCCGCATCAGGAATCCGGCCCCGCCGAGCAGATAGAGGATGACGAGGTCGGTCGGCGACTGCGAAATACCGTAGGTGCCGACCGTGGCGAACACCAGGATGCCGGCATAGAGCTGCGGCGCCGGGATTTTCAGCAGCCGCACCCACAACCCGATCAGCGGCAGGTTGAGGATCACGAGAATGACATTGGCGATGAACAGGCTGGCGATCAGCCCCCAGACCAGATTGGCCTGCGTCATGAACAGCATCGGCCCGGGGTTGATGCCATAGCTCTGGAAGGCCGACAGCATGATCGCGGCCGTCGCCGAAGTCGGCAGGCCGAGCGTCAGCATCGGCACCAGCACGCCGGCGGCCGATGCATTGTTGGCGGCTTCCGGCCCGGCAACGCCTTCGATGGCGCCGGTCGTGCCGAACTCCTCCTTGTGTTTGGAGAGCTTCTTCTCGATAGCATAGGACAGGAAGGTCGGGATCTCGGCGCCGCCGGCCGGCAGGGCGCCGATCGGGAAGCCGAGCAAGGCGCCGCGCAGCCAAGCCTTCCACGAGCGTGCCCATTCGACCGCCGTCATGTAGAGCGAGCCCTTCAGCGGCACGATCTCGTCCTTGCCGGCATAGCGGCGCGAGGCCATGTAGAACGTCTCGCCGACCGCAAAGAGGCCGACGGCGACGACGATCACGTCGACGCCGTCGAGCAGTTGGCTCATGCCGAAGGTGAAACGCGGCTGCCCGGTCTGCAGGTCGACGCCGATCATGCCGATGACGAAGCCGATGAACAGGCTGGTCAGGCCGCGTACCGACGACGAGCCGAGCACCGCCGAAACCGTGATGAATGCCAGCACCATCAGCGAAAAATATTCGGCCGGGCCGAAAGACAGCGCGAATTTGACCACGACCGGGGCAAGGAAAGCGACACCCAGCGTGCCGAGTGTGCCGGCGACGAACGAGCCGATCGCCGAAGTGGCGAGTGCCGCGCCGCCGCGGCCGGAACGGGCCATCCTGTTGCCTTCCAGCGCAGTGACGATGGTTGCACTTTCGCCCGGCGTGTTGAGCAGGATCGATGTCGTCGAACCGCCATACATGGCGCCGTAATAGATGCCGGCAAACAGGATGAAGGACGCTTCCGGCGCCACCTGATAGGTGATCGGCAAAAGCAGCGCGATGGTCAGCGCCGGTCCGAGGCCGGGCAGCACGCCGATCGCGGTCCCCAGTGTCGTGCCGAGCAGGCACCACATGAGATTGACCGGCGTAAAAGCGACCGAAAATCCGTGCGCGAGATGGCTGAGCGTTTCCATGGCTTCAGCCTCTCAACATACCGATAATCGAATCGAGACCGGTGTTCAGCTGGTTCTCGATGAAGCCGGCGCCGATATTGACGCCGAGCGCCCTGGCGAAGCCGAAATAGGCGGCAAGCGCCAGGATCAGGCCGAGCAGCACGTCACGCAGCGGATGTCTGCTGCCAAACCCGTGGCAGATGAGAACGAACATGATCACCGAGGCTGCGGTGAAGCCAAGCGGCTGGATCAGAACAAGGTTCGCGACCAGTCCGACGGCGACGATGCCCATCGCCTTCCAGTCGGTCGGCGTTTCCTTTTCTTCTTCCGGCTGCCAGCCGCCCCGCAGGGCGGCGACGATCAGCAGGAGGGATAGGATCGTCATGCCGATCATGGTGATGTAGGGGAAGACGGTCGGGCCGACCTTGGAGTAGAGCGGCGACACCGGAATCGACAGCGTCTGCCAGGCTACTGCGCCGGCGCAGGCGAGAAGCCCGATGCCGATCAGCAATTCGGGCACGGCAAGGCGCGGCCGCGCCGCCTGCTGGTCGCTGGTGCTCATGATCGTCCTCCCTGGATAGGCCGGTCTCCCACAGCCGACCTCACCGCAGTTTCACTCGCGCCGGATCGTATGTCCATGCGGCTGGCGAAGATCGGAAAGGGGCAGTGCAGACCGCCCCTTTCCGAGGACATCAGGCAAGGCCGAGGTCCTTGAGGATGGCTGCGATCCGGGCCGTGTCTTCGGCGAGAAATTTGGCATAGTCGTCGCCGGTGAGCAGGATTTGTGTCCAGTTGCGGTTTTTGCATTCGGTGGCCCAGGCATCGCTTTTGGCCATGGTCTCGACCAGCGTGATCATTGCCGCCTTGTCGGCGTCGGAAACGCCCGGCGGTGCGAAGACGCCGCGCCAGTTGAACAATTCGACATCGATGCCGGCTTCCTTCAGCGTCGGTGCGTCGATGCCTTCCTGGCGCTTGTCCGCAGAAATGGCAAGCAGCCGAAGCGCGCCTGCCTTGACCTGTTCGGAGAACTCGCCATAGCCGGAGATGCCGGCCGCGACCTGGTTGCCGAGAAGCGCCGACAGTGCCTCGCCGCCGCCGGCGAACGGCACGTAGGAGAGATTGGCCGCCGGAACACCGGCCGTCTTCGCGATAAGGCCGAACAATATGTGGTCCGAGCCGCCGGCCGAACCGCCAGCCACCGGAACCTTGGTCGGATCGGCCTTGAGGGCGGCGACGAAATCTGCTGCTGTCTTGAACGGCGAGGCCGCCGGCACCACAAGCGCCTCGAATTCGCCGGTGAGGCGGGCGATCGGCGTGACTTCGGTGAGATTGTTGGCCGATTTGTTGGCGATAATGGCGCCAACCATGACCATGCCGGCGACCATCAGCGAATTGCCCTTGCCGTTCCACTGGCTGATGAATTGCGGCAGGCCGACCGTGCCGCCGGCGCCGCCGACATTGGTGATCTGCGAACCGGAGATCAGCTTCTCACTGCGCAGCACCTGGTCCATCGTCCGCGCCGTCTGATCCCAGCCGCCGCCGGGCGCTGCCGGCACGAAGATCTGGAGCTGCGGCGCATCCTGCGCAAAAGCGGGCGAGAGATGTAACGCTGCGAAACCGGCGGCGCCGGCAGCGGCGGTGCTCATTAAAAATCTGCGTCTGTTCAGCATGGGATTCCTCCAATCACGACACCTCCTCTGGTGCCTGCCAGCACCGTAGCCTGAATCCAGACCCGCTCGACAAAAATTCATGCAGCCTTTGTCTTGTTCTGTCAACAGGAACGGCATTCTACTGGACAGAACTGTCTGCACGCGGCATAGTTGCTCCGATCGGCCCTTCTGTCCAACCGGGAACGGAACGACGTGATCAAGCAGATGACCGTAACACAATCCAAGCCTGCGTCGACCAACGGTGTTGCCGCGCTAGACCGTGCGATCGCCATCCTCGATGCTTTCGCTACCGCCGACCGGTCGCTCAGCCTGGCCGAAATCGCGGCGCGAACCGGCCTCTACAAGAGCACGATCCTGAGGCTGGCGAACTCATTATTGCGCGGACAGCTGCTGGAGCGTCTCGACGACGGCCGCTACCGTATCGGCCCTGCCACCTTCCGGCTGGGTGCCCTATACCAGCGTTCGGTCGTGGCGATCGACATCCTGCTGCCGATCATGCGCGATCTGGCCGAGCGAAGCTGGGAAAGCGTCGCTTTCTATGTCCGCTCGGGCGACGTGCGCACCTGCCTCTATCGTGTCGAGTCCAAGCATCCCATCCGCTACACCATACGGGAAGGTGACGTGCTGCCCCTGCTGGCCGGTACGGGCGGCCGCGTCCTTGCGGCGTTTTCCGGTCAGCAGGGCGAGCCTTACGAGACGATCCGCAAAACCTACCATTGTTTGTCGGTCGGCGATCGCGACCCCGAGACGGCGGGCGTTTCGGCACCAGTGTTCGGGCCGGGGCACACCTTGATCGGTGCGTTGACGCTGTCAGGCCCGAGCACGCGCGTCGACGAGGCTTTTCTTCAGCGCATGAAAAATCCGCTGATCGAGGCGGCCGCGCGCGCCACCCGCGCTTTCGGCGAAGACGCCTCGATGCTCGAACAGGCGGCCATAAAAGCCTAAGCGGAAGGCCGGTGCTGAAGCGGCAGGCCTAGAAAGCCTCGATTCGGCCCGATCAGAACCACAGGATGACAGACCGCAACCCTCAAGGCTGCCGTTCCAGCAGGATCGTCGCATCGTCGTGATAGGTGGTCCGCAACACTTCGCTGTAGCCGCATTTGGCCGCGACGCTCAGCGAAGCGGTGTTTTCCGGATCGATGATGCAGACAGTCCTTGCGCGCCCGAATGCCTCGTCGCCCCAGGCGAGAACCCGTCCGACGACTTCGCTGGCGAAGCCTTGGCCGTGGGCGCTCGGGACCAGCGCCCAACCAGCTTCCGGAACGCCTTCGATCGACGGCACGATGTTGCGCTTCAGATCGTGAAAGCCGGCTTCGCCAATGAAGCGGCCGGTCGCCTTGTCCTCGATCGCCCAAAAGCCATAGCCCAGCAGCGACCACAGGCCGGCATGACGCAGGAAGCGCATCCAGCTTTCCTCGCGCGTGCGCGGCTTGCCGCCGATGAAGCGGGTGACGGCCGGATCGGCCCACATCGCGACATAGGCATCAAAATCATCGAGGTGGTGCGGCCGCAGCACGGTGCGCCGCGTTTCGATGACGGGAGCGACGAGCGCCTGTGGATTACCCATGTGTCATCCCTCGGTTGCATTTTGCCTGTGTGCTTAGATGCATGTCGCCCAGTGCTCGGCGGTTTGGGGGACAGCGATATGCGACAGAGATCCAAATTGCCTGCACCAGACAAGAGCCAAAGCCTGTGCAGATCATCTTCCAGTCCAATGTGAATCCTGCCCAGCGGTGCTACTTTTACCAGCAGCTGATTCAGCGTCCGCTGTACCGTCCGACGGAGGGAAAAGGGCATGGATACCACCGATCTTCTGCTTGCCATCTTTCATCATCTGCTGGTGTTTTCGCTGGCGGGCATCATCGGCCCCGAATTTGTCCTGATCCGCGGCGATCTGCCCGCCGCGACGCTCCGGCGGCTTGTCGGCAT
>NZ_RZSX01000240.1:0-7605 GCF_004023105.1 Mesorhizobium sp. M5C.F.Ca.IN.020.32.2.1
GGTCTGCTTGAAATCGACCGGCTCTCGGTAGGCGGGCTCGCCGGCGCCTCGATCAGCGCCACCGGCCGGATCAAGGATTTCCCGGTGAGCCCGACCGGCAAGCTCGATGCCTCCGTAGTCGCCGTCGACCTCAAGCCGTTGGTCGATGTCGCGGCGCAGCACTATCCTAATAATGCCGTGCTGAAGGGGTTGGCGGGGCGTGCGGCCGCCTATCCCGAGCTGTTCCAGGATGCGCGCGTCGATCTGGTGACGAGTGCCGCCGCCAACGGCGATGGCACGACAGGCCTGGCAGTCAGCGCGCAAGGCAAGGCCGGCGGTTCGGCGTTTTCGGCGTCGCTGTCCGGCAAAGGGGTGGCCGACCGGCTTCTCGAGGCGCCGGTGTCGCTAACCTTCAACGCCAGGAATACCGACGCCACCGCACTTCTGGCGCTTTACGGCCTGCCGGCGTTGCCACTCGGCATGCTTGGCGAGGCGACCACCGATGTCTCGGCAAAAGGCACGCTTGGCGGCGGCATGGCGACGAGCTTCAACCTCATCGGCAACGACTTCAAGGCCGGTTTCGACGGGACGATCGCGGGCACGCCACAAGGTCCCACCGCCAAAGGCAAGGTCAGTCTGGAAGCCGCCGACATCGAGCCGTGGCTGATGACGACAGGCGTTGGCTTGCCGGGGATGGGGACAGGCATGTCGACGTGGCTTGCGGCCGACGCCGATTTCGGCAACGGCCTTCTGGTTCTGTCCATGCTCAGCGGCGCTATCAACGAGGCGGCGGTTTCCGGCGATGTCAATGTCGACGTCAAGGACGGGCTGCCGCATCTTGCCGGCGCGCTGGCACTCGATGAACTGGATCTCGATCCGATGGCGGTGGCACTGTTTGGCGATCAGGCCTTCCTGGGCGCCGGCGGGGCTTGGCCGACCGCCCCGTTCAGCCAGAAGTCCAGCCTGCCGTTCACCGCCGAACTCGACCTGACCACGGCATCGCTGGCCGCCGGCCCGCTGGCCACGGCCTATGACGCAGCGCTTTCGCTGAAGCTCGATCAGGAAGGCATCCGCGTGTCGGACCTCAAGGCAAAGTTCGCCGGCGGTGCGCTTTCCGGGCTGTTCGAGCTGAAGAACAATGACGGCACCGGGCTTTTCTCCGGCCAGATGAAACTTGCCGGCGCCGATCTGGCCACCGTGCTGCCACAGGCCGGCATCAGCGGAAGCGGCGATTTCTCGGCGGCGCTCTCGACCAGCGGCAAATCGGTCGATGCGATGGTTGCGGCGCTGTCCGGTTCCGGCACGGCGGCGCTGAAGGGCTTGACCATTGCCGGTGTCAATCCCGACGCCTTTGGCGCCTTCATCGCCAAGGCCGACGCGATCGGGCGCGATATCGATGCGGCAAAGACTGCCCGCTTCGCGCCGCAGATCGCCGCGGACGGCAGTTTTCCGGCCGGGGATATCGACGTCGCCTTCACAATCGCCGGTGGCACGCTGAGGGCGCCGCCGGTCAATCTTGAAAATCCGGCGGCGAAGCTGTCCGCCGACATCACGGCGGACCTGAACGCCAGCACGGTCGCCGCCAGCGGTTCGATCACTTATCGGCCCGGCGACGAGGCGCTGGTCGGCTCCGATCCGACTGTGAATTTCAGCGTCGACGGGCCGTTCGGCGCCGCGAAGCGGCAATTCGACAGTGAGCCGCTGGCGCAGTTCCTGACCCAGCGCGCGCTGGAAAAGGAACAGCAGCGGGTCGAGGCCATGCAGGCGGCACTGCTTGAAAAACAGCGGCTGCGGCGCGAGGTGCGTTACTACGCGGCCCTGCAAGCCGAGCGTGAGAGGGCAGCCGAAGAATTGCGCAAACAGCAGGAGGCGGCGCGGCTGCAAGCCGAGGCAGATGCCAGGGCAAAGGCTGAAGCCGCGGCAAAGGCTCAAGCCGAAGCGGAGGCGAAGGCCAAAGCGGATGCGCAGGCGCGGGCTGAAGCCGAGGCTAAAGCCAAGGCCGAGGCGCAGGCCAGGGCTGAAGCGGAGGCCCGAGCCAAGGCGGATGCACAGGCGAAGGCTGAAGCGGAGGTCAAAGCCAAGGCGGATGCTGAGGCCAAGGCTAAGGCGGATGCCGAAACGAGAGCCAGGGCGGCGCAAAAAGCGGCGGACGAGGCGGCGGGGGCCGAAGAACAGCAACGCGGGAAGATGGAAGAGGCGATGCGGATCGCTGCGGAAGAAAAGGCAAAGCTCGACGCAGAGCGCAGGGCCGCCGCTGAGCAGGCGCAGAAAATCGAGCGCGCGCCTCAGCCACCGGCCAATGACAACCCGCCGCCAGCAGAATCCGCGCCAAAACCCACGCTTGAACCTTCGTCGATCGACAATCTGCTGAAGTCGCTGGGCGGCGGATAGCTCGACCTAGACTGGTTTCATCTTTCGCTTCGCCCAATCCAAGACGTAGAGCCTGAGCGCCGAGGACAGGTTGGCATCGCGCGGCCGGGCCTCGTCGATTTCGGCGACGAGGGCGGCGAGCGTCAGTTTGCGCGCGACCGCGATGGCGACGAGGTCGTCGAAAAACGGCTTTTCGAGCGAATAGCTGGTGCGATGGCCGCGAATGGTCACCGAGCGTTTCTCGACCGGGCTCACCGGACGTGACTCATTTCACTTCAAGCATCGGATTTATCCGAAAACCGCGGCGCACTTTTCGGTCCGATACCCGGGGAATCCGGATCGCCCGAGGCTTCGCGGCGATGGCCGGCGACAAACTTTTCTGCCTTGTCGGCGATCAGACGGTCACGCTCCCGGTCGGCCTTGGAACGGCCGTGCAGCGTCCGGTTCTGTTCGGCCAGGCGCCCCTTCTCGGCTCGTGCCTTCTGCTTGCGGGCCTGGCGGAGATTGACGATGTCGGCCATGTCGCGCGGCCCGTCGGATCACTTCTTGCGGAAGGCGTCGAGCGACACCACTTCGGCGCCTTTTGCGGCATCGGCCGCGGCAGGCTTCTTTTCAGCCTCTGCGGTCTTCTTCTTCTCAGGCTTTTTCTCGGCGACGACGGCCAGCGGTTCGGAAGCGGGCTGGCCGCCCAATTCCTCTTCTGCCGAGGTCTCCGTCCTCACGTCGAACTCGAGCTCGAAATTGACGGACGGGTCGTAAAAGCCGCGCACGGCCGAGAACGGGATTTCCAGCTTTTCCGGCACGTCGGAGAAAGACAGCCCGACTTCGAAGCCGGTGTCGGTCACTTTCAGGTCCCAATACTGGAACTGGATGACGATGGTCATCTGTTCGGGATAGCGCTCGCGCAAGCGGGAAGATACGCGCACGCCCGGGGCGCCGGTCAGGAAGGTGATGAAGAAATGATGGTTGCCGGGAAGGCCGGTACGCGCGACCTCGGCCAGGACCTTGCGCATGACGCCGCGCAATGCCTCCTGGGCCAGAATGTCGTAGCGGATGTGGTCGTCGGCCATGTGGCTGTCGGGTTCCGTTGAATCGTCCGCATAGCTGTAATCAAGCTTGAGCGCGGCGTAAACCGGATATAGACGCCGGCAGCGCAGATGCGAGAGGGCATGCCTCAGATTTGATCGCTCAGGCGCCAGCGAGCGCGCTGTGCTTTTGCGCGTCGGCCGCCGGCTGCCGCTTGCCAAAGGCGCGCAGGAAGGTGCGCACGCCATGTGTCGCCGATTGCAGCACCTCGTCATCGGTCGGCGTGCCGCCAAGCATGAAGGTGGTCTGCAATTCGGCATTGGCCAGGGCGAGGAACTGGCGCGCCGCGACATCGGGGTCCTCGATGTCGAGGAAACCGGCATGGGCGAGGCGGGCGAAACGGGCGGCGATCGCCGGCCATGTCCTGCCCGGCCCCTGTTCGCGCCATTCGGCAAGAGCTCGGGATAGCGCTCGCCCTCGGTCTGGATCAGCTTGCGCAGGAATTTTCCGTCGCGGTTGCAGATACAGTTGCGGTTCATGCGCACAGCAAAAGCGATCAGATCGGCCTCGAGATCCTTCGGCTGGTCCGGAAAGGTGGAAATGGTGGCGAAGATGCCGGCATTGCAGCGCTCGGTGAGGTCGCGGACGATGGCGACGAAGAGTTTCTCCTTGTCGCCATGGTGGTTGTAGATCGTCTGGCGCGAAACGCCGGCCTCGGCGGCAATCATGTCGATATTGGCGCCGGCGAAGCTTTCGCGGCAGAACACCTCGCCGGCTGCGTCCATGATGGAGACGCGCTTGGCCTCGTGGCCGCGTGGCATGATGCTGTCAGGAGAAACGTTGGGCTTCATGAAAACTATATAGAGGTGATTGACGAATTGGACAAGAGTGTCTAAATTTATGGACTTAGCTAAAAGGAATTTTCCTCCGCAGGAAGTCGGAATTTCACGGCATGGAACGTCCTAGGATTATGCGCCGGTCGGCGGCCAATCAGATTTGAAAGAAGCCTGCTATCATGAGTCCCCGATTCCTCCGCATCGCGATCGTGCTCGGCCTGTTGACCGCCATCGGTCCGTTTGCCATCGACATGTATCTTCCGGCGCTGCCTTCGATCGGCGCGGATCTGCAGGCCAGCACCGCTGCCGTGCAGATGAGTCTGCTGATCTTCTTCCTGTCCATGGGGTTTGGCCAGATCGTCGTCGGACCGATCTCCGACATGGTCGGACGCAAGCTGCCGCTCTATGGCGGCCTCGCACTGTTCATGGTCGGCGGCATCGGCTCGGCGCTCGCTCCCTCGATCGAATGGCTGATCGCCTTCCGTTTCCTGCAAGGGCTCGGCGCCAGCGCAGGCATGGCGGTGCCGCGCGCCATCGTGCGTGACCTGCACACCGGCACCGACGCTGCCAAGCTGATGTCGCTCTTGATGCTGGTGTTTTCGGTGTCGCCGATCCTGGCGCCGCTGACCGGTAGCGTGATCATCGAGAATTTCGGCTGGCGTGCCGTGTTCTGGACGGTAACGGGTGGGGCGGTGCTTGCCACCATCCTGCTGGCGACCTCGCTCAAGGAGACGCGGCCGGTCGAGGCGCGTGCAGGCAGTTCGTTCGGCACCGCGCTCACGGCCTATCGCTTCCTGATGGGCGACCGCAACTTCCTTGGCCTGGCGTCTATCGGCGGCTTCGGGATCGCGAGCTTCTTCGTCTATCTATCGAGCTCCTCCTTCATCCTGATCGATCATTACGGGCTGTCGCCGTCGGTCTACAGCGTGTTCTTCTCGATCAACGCGGTCGCCTTCATCGGCATGTCGCAGTTGACGGGGGTGATGTCCGAACGGTTCGGGCTAAGGCCCGTGGTGCGGGTCGCGGTGGTCGGCTATGCGACGACGATGGTGGTGCTGTTCGCGGTGATGGCGTCCGGCGTCGACCGGCTCGACGTGATGGCGGTGCTGCTGTTCGTCGGCTACGGGTTCCTCGGCCTGGTGATCCCGACGACTTCGGTGCTGGCCATGGAGGAGCATGGCGCGATCGCCGGCACGGCCTCGGCGCTGATGGGCACGCTGCACTTCGCGATCGGTGCGGTCGCCATGGGCATCGCCGGCGTGTTCTTCGACGGCACGCCGCTGCCGATGGTGGCCGGCATCACGCTTTGCGCGGTGATCTCGTTCGTGCTGGCCAAGGTGACGCTTGGCCGTGGGCGGGAGGTTGTCGAAGCGCCGGCAGAGTAGATGCTTTCCAGCGAGCATGAAAAGGCCGGGTCATTCCCGGCCTTTTTCACGTCTGGGCTCAAGCTGCAAGCCCGCCTCGGCCAAGATAATCGCAGTCGCGCCTCGACCGGCGCCAAGAGCAACGGGACCAGTTCATAGCCCAATTCGGTGTAGATGCTGGCCAGCGCGTGATAGGTGCGTTCGGCTTCGTCGAGGGGCTGCCTTCGCTCGCAACCCTGCCAAAAAATCTCGCGCCATGGCGGGGCGATGAAGACATGACTGGCGTAGCGGAAGCGTTGGCGGCATTCCTGATGCGGTCGGGCACCGGCAGGCCAGTGAGGCGCAGATAACCAAGAGTGTCCGGCACGCCGCGATCGAAAGAAGACGGGACCGTTCTGTTCGAGGGCGGCTCGATAGGAGCGCAGCTCCCAGGACAGCAAGACAGCGTCGCGAAGGGGCATAGCGCAAGAAGCGCGGCCAGCAAGCCTGCTGCCGTTATCGAAGAGGTGGAATCGAAGGGGAGAAGTGGAGGTTTCTGTTGCCAGGTACCTCCGAACCCCGCCTAGAAGTGCGAACCACTAGGGCTTGAATTGAAGCTATCGCACCGCTTACGCGGCGAGACGTGCTTCCGCATAGTTGTCGTTGGCAACTATAAGTTTAGCCCGATAACGGTGGTACAATGCCGGGCAAAAGTACGATCTTTACACCTTCGTCGATCCTATTTCGCCCCCAGCAAAAGCCGCTCCTCGATAACAGCGGTTTTTGGTGGAGGCGCCGGGTACCGCCCCCGGGTCCGAACGGCTTATTTCATCGCCTGTTTATCGCCATAGTCGGTCGAGCCGACCAAACAGATATAGGGACCGATCTTGGAAAATGAAAGGCCTTAATTGATGCTTTGTCGCTGTGTCAAACAGCCTCGCGAAGGCTTGACTTGTCAACCGTCTCAACCGAAGATTGCGGCGGTGAGGAGTTACGACTTAGCGCACATTTTGCGGCAGCGCGCCACGACCCTCATCGACCGGATCCCGTGGCGCTGACGAGGGAATTTTGATGGCCGATTATCTTGCAGACGTGAAGAAGTACGACGCCGCGGCAGATGCCGACGCGGTCGCCAAGATCGTGAAGCATTTGGGCATTGCGCTCAGGAATCGGGACTCCTCGCTGGTGTCCTGCACGGATCCCAAGGAACTCGATCGCGTCAAGGCCAACTGGGTTGCCAAAAAGCTCGGCATAGCCGACGGCAGCAAGGCGGACGCGGCCATCGAAAAGACTTGCAAGGCGATGGAGGCCGACAACACCAAGAGCCGCGTGACCTTCTATTACCTGGTCGCCAAGGATCTGGGTAAGCTCGCCAGCCTCTGAACAATCATCCTGCATCGGCGGATGCTGGCGCGATTCCCGCTCCAGCCCAGAGCATGGCCGCGAGCGTCTTGGCTGAAGATTCTGCGCTTTGATATGTTCGGCCAGCAGCCAGTCGGTTATGATGGCCGGTAACCCGAATCGAGCCCCCGAATCGAGCCGAAGCCGATGCGCCAGTACCTCGACCTCTTGAAGCACGTGCTGGAAAACGGCGCCGATCGCGGCGACCGCACCGGCACCGGAACGCGCTCGGTGTTCGGCTACCAGATGCGCTTCGATCTTGCGCGCGGCTTTCCGGTCACCACCACCAAGAAGCTTCACCTGAAGTCGATCGTGCATGAACTTCTGTGGTTTCTGGCCGGCGACACCAACATCAAATACCTCAACGACCACGGCGTCTCGATCTGGGACGAATGGGCCGATGAGAATGGCAACCTCGGCCCGGTCTATGGCAAGCAATGGCGCTCCTGGCCGGACGGCCATGGTGGCACCATCGACCAGATTGCCAATCTCATGAAGGAGATACGCAAGAATCCTAATTCCCGAAGGCTGATCGTTTCGGCGTGGAACCCGGCCGAAGTGGAAGCCATGGCGCTGCCACCCTGTCATTGCCTGTTCCAGTTCTATGTCTCGGAAGGCAGGCTCTCGTGCCAGCTTTACCAGCGTTCCGG
>NZ_RZSX01000241.1:0-7593 GCF_004023105.1 Mesorhizobium sp. M5C.F.Ca.IN.020.32.2.1
GCCCGCCGCCGAGCAGCAGCAGGCCGAGCCCGAGCAGGCGGCCAAGCCTGAGAAGCGGAAGGCCAAGGAGCAGCCCGCCGCCGAGCAGCAGCAGGCCGAACCGGAACAGGCGGCCAAGCCTGAGAAGCGGAAGGCCAAGGAGCGGCCCGCCGCCGAGCAGCAGCAGGCCGAACCGGAACAGGCGGCCAAGCCTGAGAAGTCGAAGGCCAAGGAACAGCCTGCCGCCGAGCAGCAGCAGGCCGAGCCCGAACAGGCGGCCAAGCCCAAGCCACAGAAGCAAGAAAACAAGGCCTGCGATCCGCAGACAGAGGCGAACTGCTAGGTGTTGTGCGGGTACAGACTACGGCACCGCGATCGTTCCACCGCGGTGCCCGTTGAACGGCAACGCGCCAAAGCTGCGAGCGCTTGCCGACATCGACGATCGTTCATCCCATTTAATTTGTGCAGCAATGGCCGAAATCCTGCAACTTGCAGCAACTCATAGAAACATTCGGCGTCTGTTTTGGAATCGTCTAATTCAGCGCCGCAGTTTCGAGAACCTGTGCCTTGCCTCGCTTGACAGAGGACTTGTCGCGACCGCAAGGTCTCATGATGCAGACGATGAGTTGGAATAGAATTGCGCGTGGTGCGGCCGTTGGAGCAATCGTGCTGATGACTGGCACAAATGTGCCTGTGTCGGCGCGTGCCGACGGCTCGCTCCTTCTTACAAGTCCGTCCCAGCCAGCCAATGTCGGCGACGCGATGCTGGCGGCCGCGAATTATCATGATTCCGGCGACTATGATCGCGACCTTGCCGCAGTGGCGAAGCAGGCAGGCGATTGGGTAGTCAAGCGCGCAACGGAGGTGCCTCGCCCCGCACTGGTGCTCGATATCGACGAGACGGCTTTGGCCAACTGGGAAGTGATCACACGTGATAATTTCGGCCGCCCGATCGGCGGCGCCTGCGACATCGCAATCGACGGTCCCTGTGGCTGGGCCGCCTGGGACCAGCTCGCGAAGGATCCGGCCGTCGACCCTGTGCTGGAGGTTTTCCGGCAGGCGCGAACGGCGAAAGTCGCAGTATTCTTCATCACCGGACGTCCGGAGGACCAGCGTCGGGCGACCGAACAGAACCTGCAATCGGCGGGCTATGCCGGCTATGAGCAACTTTACATGGTCCAGCCTGGAGCCAAATATGGTTCCGCCGCAGATTTCAAGGCACCCATAAGAGCCGAAATCGAAAAGGCCGGCTACACGATCATTGCCAATGTCGGTGACCAGCCATCGGACCTGTTCGGGGGGCATGCCGAGAAGCTGTTCCTGCTGCCGAATCCGTTCTACAGGGTTCGCTGACGGCGTGTACGGCGAACACCCGAACGCTAGGGCCCTTGCCGCCCAACGGCAGGCCGTGACCCGTTGTTTAGCTTGAGCAACAGCGAACGAACGACGGCTGTCGGGCGGGCAGACATGCCGATCATATTCATCTCCGGGTACGGCAACGTACCGATGTCAGCCCAGGCGATCGAAGATTTGACAGCCGCATATCGGCCCAAGAGGGCCCCTCGTCGGGCCTGACCACAGACGATCGATTACGGCTAATGTCATGGCTACTCTAACATTAGGGGCAGATAACCGGCGATTGGACGGTGTCCCGGTGCTGCCATCTGACGCGCGAGCCAGCGTGGCTGATCGCGGACGCCGGTTTCACCAATCAGCCCCAGGAAAGAAGGCGGTTTCCCGCGACTCTGGCAGCTCGGAATTCGCACCGCGCGGGAAGCGCTGAAACAAACGAAACACTTCGCATTCGGCGCGGAAAAACGCCTGAAACAGGGATGGTTTAAATGCAATGGCAATGCTGCATCCCGCGGCGCTAATCATGGAGTGTTGCAATGTCGATAATGCGAGCAGCTTACCGCTCTTTCCGGGACTACCGGGTTCACCGTATGGCGGAACGGACCCTTGCGGCAATGGACGATGCCTTCCTGAGGGACATCGGGATTAGCCGGTCAGAGATTGGTTTGGTGGTCCGCGGCTTGAAGCGCGGCCAAGAAGACAAGGCGGGCTGAAACCATGAAGCTTTCATTTAGGCTCCCGCTGCTGGCCTGTGCGAGCGTGGCCGCCCTTCTGGCGGCGCCGGCCGCCAATGCCCATGACTCGGGCCTTCCGCACCGCCAGGCCAAGGCGGCGGCGGTTGGAGAGGATTCGACAAGCGTTCCGCTGTTCGAAAACCTCGGCAGCCATTCCTACCCTGTCACCACCGCCAACCCGCTGGCGCAGGCCTATTTCGACCAGGGCCTGCGCTGGGCGTGGGCGTTCAACCACGCCGAGGCGCAGCGCGCTTTCAGGGCCGCCCAGAAGCTGGACCCGACCTGCGCCATGTGTTTCTGGGGCGAGGCTTACGTGCTCGGCCCCAACATCAATGCCGGCATGGGTCGGGAGGCAGCCGCGAACGCCGCCGAAGCTGTCGCGCAGGCGCGCAAGGTAGCGCACCTTGCCACCAGCCGGGAAAAGGACCTCATCGCCGCGCTCTCCAAGCGCTACAGCGCCGATACTTCGGCCGACCAGGGTGCCCTGAACCAGGCCTATGCCGCGGCGATGGCGGAATTGGCAGACCGCCATTCGCAGGACGACGAAATCGCCACGCTCTACGCTGACGCGCTTATGAACCTGATGCCCTGGGACTACTGGCTCGATGGCGGAGCAACGCCAAAGCCGGACACGGTCAAGCTTGTGGCCTCACTGGAGCGGGTGCTGGCGCGCAATCCGGATCATGCCGGCGCGATCCATCTCTATATCCATGCCGTCGAAGCGTCCACGACGCCGGAAAGGGCCGAAGCCCATGCCGACCGGCTTGCCGCCCTCATGCCCGGCGCCGGACACATCGTGCACATGCCAGCGCACATCTATCATCAGGTCGGCCGGTGGACCGACAGTCTGGAGATCAACCGCGAGGCAGTGGCAGCGGACGAGGCCTATTTCGAGCGCGTCGGCATAGCGCCGGAGAGCACGCCCGGCGTCTACACTGACGGCTATTATCCGCACAACTTGCATTTCCTGATGACCTCCGCACAGATGGCGGGCGACGTCGAGGCAATCGCCGAGGCGGCCAAAAAGCTCGAATCGCTGGTCTCCGACACCATGGCCAGAAAGGTGGCCGGGCTGCAGCCGATCAAGGCGGCTCCCTATTTCGCGCACGCCCAGTACAGCGATCCCGAGGTCATACTCGCGCTGCCGCTGCCGGCAAACGCCCTGCCTTATGTCGAGGCAACCTGGCGATATGCACGGGGCGTCGCCTTCGCCGCAAAGGGTGCGAGCGAGGCGGCGCGCGCCGAGACCGCCGCAATCCGCAAGCTCGCTGCCGAGGCCGATTTTTCCACGGAGACGGCGGGAGGACTTCCGGCGCCGAATTTGCTGGAATTGAGCGCGCTGATCGTGGAGGCCCGCATTGCCCAGCACCAGGGCAACCTGCGGGAAGCGCGCAATAAGCTTGAGGCGGCCGTCGCGATCGAGGACGGCCTTGCCTATATGGAACCGGCGTACTGGTATTATCCGGTCCGACAAACCCTCGGCGCGGTCTACATCGCCATGGGCGAGCACGAGGCGGCCGCGGCGGCCTTCGAGCACGTCCTGGAGCAGACGCCCAACAACGCCTGGGCGCTGTGGGGCCTGCGCGAGGTGTTCCGCAGGACCGGCAGGACAGCGGACGCCGAAGCGATGGATGCGCGCTTCAAGGACGCGTGGGTGGGAGCGCCGGACTTTCTCGGCATCGCACGGCTCTGACCCGCGCTCTGGTGCCGGCGTCGTGTCGGCGCAGGAAATGTGTCGCAGCCTCGCAAACCGGCGGCTGCGGCACACAATCCAGGTGTCGAGAAGGCCGGCTTGGCCCGCACGCCTCTCTCAGCGCCCACACGTGATAGTGGAAGCCCAGGGCAACGCAGCTGGTTTCCGGAAACTCAGTAGTTCGAGCGGGGCCCTCCGCCTGGGACCGCAAAGTCGCAATACCTCAACCACAAGGGATGAGGCGCTGGTCCACCGTGCGGCGCGCTCAGGAGTAAAGGTAACCCATGCCGCGGATCGTCCTGATCACCTCCGGCTTGGAGGGATCGACCTCGATTTTCTTCCGCAGGCGCGAAACGCGAATGTCGATACTACGATCGAAGGGATCCCATCCGCGGTCATGGGCGAGTTCGAGCAGTTGATCGCGGTTGAGCACTCGTCCGCGATGTTCGCTGAATACTTTCAGAAGCCGGAACTCCATCGCGGTGATCGCTATTTCGGCCCCCTCGGCGTTGTATAATTTGTGTTCGTCCGGGTCGAAGCGGCACTTGCCGAACTGGACCTGGTGAGAGTCCGGAGTACTCGCTTTCTCCGCAGCTCGTTCGCTCGCCGACGTCCTGCGCAGCACGGCCTTCACCCGTGCCAGCAGCTCCCGCAGGTCCACGGGCTTCGCGACATAGTCGTCGGCGCCAATCTCCAATCCGACAACGCGGTCGACGATTTCCGCCGATCCGGTCAGCATGATAATGGCAACGTCTGAGTGCTCTCGTAAATATCGGGCCAGGGAGAGGCCGTCCTCGCCTGGCATTCGGATATCCAATATGACCACATCGACGTGCTGGCTATTAATAAGTTCGCGCAGGGCAGGCCCCGCGTTGGCCGTTGTCACGGCATAGCCATGATGCTCCAGATATTCCGCCACCGTGTCGCGGATATCCGGTTCGTCATCGCAGACCACTACGTGTGCGTGCGTCGTCAAAATCGACCACCGAGCAACTAGCCTAATGGATAAGCTGCCCCTGAAGTGACGTGCAAATCCACTGATCTGTCAAGTATTGTTGTTGACCAGATTCGAGACAAACGAACGGAGCTCGTTAGGTTTGATCGGTTTCTCAAGATAGGGCCGTTTCGCGGCGCGCAGGAACATCTGCGCGTCCGGGCTGATCGTGTCCCCCGTCAGGAAGGCTAACCTGTCGAGCTCGGCCGGATGAAGCTTGGCAATCTGGTTGAACAATCCCCGTCCATCCATGTTCGGCATTTTCAGATCGCTCAGGATCAGCGCGAAAGTGCGGTTCTGGAGCTGCACCAGCGCTTCTTCGCCGGATCTGGCAATGGTGACCTTGAAACCATCTCGCCTGAGCACCTCAGCAACCAGCTCACCCACTTCCTCTTCGTCGTCCACCACCAGACAAGCAATACCAGTTGAATTCGGGAGCTCATCTTCGGCCGTTTCGGCTCGTTCCTCGATTCGGTCCGAAGCAGGCAGCGAAAGTATGAAGGTCGAGCCACCCCCCTCTGAAGATTCGACCTCGATGGTTCCTCCATGGGATTGAACGATCCGATGACAGAAGGACAGCCCGATCCCAGTCCCTGCCCCAATCTCTTTGGTCGTGAAGAACGGCTCGAAAATGCGGGGAAGTATCTCTTTGGGAATTCCCGGACCCGTGTCGGCAACGCTGACGACTATGTTGCCGGTCTTGGAATGAAGCTGCGTTGAAACCGTGATTGTCCGTTGCCCTTCCCAGCCGTGCAGCGCCTGTTCTGCATTGACAAGCAAATTGATCAGCACCTGGCCAAGCTGATCGGGATCCGCCCAGATCGGGGGAAGACCAGGTTCAAGATGAACTGAAAGCCCGATGTCCGACGATCGAATCGAATAGCTCGCCACTTCCACCGCTTCGGAAATAATGTCATCGATCGCAACGTTTGAGGTCCGCGTCGGCTGCTGTCTGGCCATAGCCAGGAAGGTCTTGACGATCCTGGCGCAGCGTTCGGCTGCCTTACTCATCTTGTCGGCGCGTTCCACGACCTTGGCGTCGGTTGCGGTCTCCTTCAACAGCGATGACAGGCCAAGCACCACCGAGAGCGGATTATTGAGCTCATGCGCCACCCCCGCCAGCAATCCGCCGAGCGCCGACATTTTTTCATTCTGGTGCAGCGTCTCGCGCTGGCGCTCCAATTCCTGCTGCATTTCGATACGGTCGGTGAGATCGTAGGCGTGGGAAACGATCACCTTCTCACCGTGATAATCGATCAGTCGAGACGAAATCGAGCACCAGCAGATCCTACCGTCCTTGCGTTTGAGCTGGGTTTCGAAATCGTCGACCAACCCCGTGGCGAGCAGCCGCTCAACGTATCGCACCCGCTCTGAAGGATCGACATAGTAGTCGATGGCGCTGGTCACATTGCCGAGCAGCTCAACGGTGGCGGGACTGCGGTAGAGCAGCTTCCCGTCATGCGCGCGGGTCATCTGGATGTTGACGGGGCAGGCTTCGAGGACTTTACGGACCATTTCATCCGCTTCCTTAGCGGCCTCCTCGGCCCGCTTGCGCTCTGTAATGTCGACACGGGTGACCACGAACCCGCCTTCGCGGGTTGGACAGTTCGAGACGAAAAACCAACCGCCGTCCGTATGACGGAATTCCTGTTGCCGGAACTCGCGGCGGTCCCTTGCCCTCTCGGCAAGCCAGTCGTCGATCTTGTCCCGTGGAACCGGAAACTGGTTGCGCTCTGCGGTCACGCGGAGGAAATCGAACCAGTTCACTCCGGGAACGAGCACATCCGCGCTTATCGCATGCATCTGGCGGTACCTGCTGTTGGCCAGCACCAGGCAATCGTTCTTGTCGTAGAGGGCAAACCCTTCGGCCAGAGATTCGATCGCGTCGATCAGCCGCTCGTTTGCCTTACGCGTTTCTTGCTGGGCGGTGATCATGTCGGTGATATTCGTCGTGTTCGACACTATCACCTGCCTTCCCTGGAACTCGATCAGGCGAGCGGAAACCGAAGCCCAGAAGGGCTTGTTCTCGGTGTCGTACTGCTGGACCCGAAAATCATCGATCCTGCCCTTTTCGATCAGGGTGCGCTCCAATATTGCGCTACAGTCTGGATCGACATAGTGGTCGGTTATTCGAGGGCGATCGGCGTAGAGATCTCTGGTAGCAGGATTGCGGTAGAGCGTTTCTCCCTCGAACGTGGTCATGTGTATCGGCGAAGGGCAGGCATCGAGCACCTTTTGCAGCAGAGCCGTCGCGTCGCGCTCGGCAGCCTCGGCCTTTTTGCGCCCGCTGATGTCGGCGCGCGTTACGACGAAGCCGCCAAGATCGGTGGGATGTATCGAAACCGAGTGCCATTTGCCGTCGGAGAGGGGGACCTCGAAATGGGAGTGGAACTCGATCCGGCCTTGAATCCGCTCGTCGAGCCACTCGTCCTCGCGCCCAACCGCGTTGCGGTACACGCCGCGCTTGGCGGATTCGCGAAGGAGCTCGTTCCATTCCACGCCCGGTTCAACGAGATCCCGCACCGGGTGGTTCAGTTCGCGGTAAAGGCTGTTGCACATGACCAGGCGGTGATCTTCGTCGTACAGTGCGAATCCCTCGGAGAGTGATTCGACGGCGTCTGCGAGCATCTCCCGCGCCGCAACGACTTCGCCGTCACGCTTCTTCTGCTTGGTCACATCGGCGATGCCGGCGAGAACCACTCGCCGGCCTTGGAACTCGACGATCCTGAGATTGCCCGTGGCCCAGAACTCTTGGCCGTCGGGTCGTTTAAGAAGCACCTCGCAATTTTCGACGACGCCCTTTTGCATGAGCTCCCGATTGATTTCCCGGTGTTTCTCGG
>NZ_RZSX01000242.1:0-7573 GCF_004023105.1 Mesorhizobium sp. M5C.F.Ca.IN.020.32.2.1
GCGTGCAGGAGTGCCGTACCTGCTTTCGGTGGTCATCGTCGGCGCGACCATGATGGCCGCGAGATGGCTGATTGCGATCGAGGCCGGACCGCGATCCGGCTTCTGCTCGACCACACGATCGTCCGCTACCGTCTCAAGGCGGCGTAAGCGGGCCCGGTTCCTGGCTGCAAACGTCCTGCGGTGGGAATGTGCGGCGCGAAGCATAGTGCCCACGCCTTTTGCGCGACCCGTCGCGGCTCGGGACCTCTACTGGTCAAGCGAGGAGATCGACCCGCACCTAAGAGACATCATTCCCCGCGATCTTACCGGCTCTTGCGCAGGGCTGCCGGTCATGGTCTTTTCGAGGGGGCATTCGTGTTCGCTCACGCGGGCTCAGGCCCGGTATCGGCCTGGCCGCGCAGGACGCCACGATCTGCTCAACATCCGTTCCTAATATACCGGCCTCAGGTGTTTGCTTTCGTCCGCGCTTCCGATTTTTCCAGATAGTAGGACGAATATCTGTCGAAGAATTTTTCCGAGCCGCCGATCGATCCATACTTCGCCAGCTTCTTCAAATCGACCTTGTTGAGGACCACGCCGACGATCTTGTTGGCGATATAGGGTTCCGAACTCAGTATGGATTGCACCATCGCACGCGGCGTGCGCCCCCATTCGGTTACGAGCACGAAGCCGTCGGCAAGCGGAGCAAAGGCCTTGGCATCGACCACGGGGCCGAGCGGCGGCAGATCGACGATGATGTACTCGAAGGTCTCCTTGGCATTGTCGATGAAACGCCGCATCCCGGCCGACGATAGAAGCTCGCTGGTGTGCGAGAAATGACCGCGCGGCACAGCCGGGACAATCGCCAGCTTGGTCTGCCGGTCGATCTTGCCGACGGACTGCCAGGTCTGCCCGCTCACTACCGCCTCCATCAGGCCTTGCTCGGCCTCCATGCCAAGGCTGCGGCTGAGGCCGGGTTTGCGCAGGTCGCCGTCCACCAGCAGGGTTTTCGACCCGTTGGCAGCAAGCAGTCCGGCCAGATTCGCCGCCACGGTCGACTTGCCCTCACCGGGAAGAACCGAGATCACGCCAATGACCCGGCTGCCTTGCCCTTCCATCACGACGTCGAAGGCAATCTTGGCGCTGCGAAGCGTTTCGGAAAACATCGATGCCGGGGCGTCGATGCTCACCCGCATGCGCGCGCGTCTTTCAGCGGCCGACGGTGATTGGGCCGTTTTGATGTCCGCCTGACCGTCATCGCGCTTATCGTCCTTGGCGACCTTGCTGCCAATGATCGGCAGGTAGCCGAGGAATTTGAGGCCGACGCGATCGCGAACGTCTTCGCCGGTCCTGAAGAACCGCTCCCTGAATTCATTTAGGCCACCAACCCCGGCCCCCATCATCACGCCAAGCACAAGCGAAAGTCCCAGCACTATGGACGTGCGCGGGGTTGCCGCGGACTGCGGCAGCGTCGCGTCCGAGATGACGCGGATCTTGCCAACCGGGAAGGATTGCTGCTGGGAGGCTTCTTCGTAGCGGCCAAGGAACGTCTGATAGAGCGTCGAGAGCGCCGTTGCCTTCTGCTCGAGTTCGCGCAGCTTCACCTGCGACTGGTTGTCGATGGAACTCTTGCCCGCCGCTAACGCGACATTTGCGCGGAGCGCCGTCTCGCGCGCGAGAGCAACTTCGTATTCGTTGCGGTAGCTTTCGGTCAACTGCTTCAGCTCGCCGAAAATCTGCGCTGATATGTCGGCCTTTTCCTTGGCAAGTGCGACCGCCTGGGGATGCTCTGCCCCGAAATTGGCTTCGATATCCTGCTGCCGCTTGGCGACAGTGAGATAGCGGGTCTTGAGCGTTGAAATGATCGAGTTGCTTGGCTGGTCGGCGGATATGGCGGCATCCCTGAATGCGTTGTCCGAACCGCTTTCGACGATCGACTTGTATTGCTGGTAGCGGGCGCTGGCGCGGGCGGTATCGGCCTGCGCCTCAATGAGCTGGCCATTGAGGTCCGACAGTTGCTTGTCGCTGATCAACTGGCCGTCATCGACGGCCAATCCGTGTTCGGCCCTGAACTTCTCGACGGCGAGCGACGCTGCCTGGGAACTTTCACGAAGCTCCGTCAGCCGGCCTTGCAGCCAGACCGCCGCGCGCTCGGTCGCATCGAAGCTCGCATCGAGCTGATCCGCGAGGTAGGCGTCTGCGTAGGCTTTGGTGATCGCGGTCGCAAGTGCGGGATCCGTCGCTTGATAAGCGATGGAGATCACATAGCTTCGACCGATGCGCTCGGCCTGCACTTCGTTTTGCAGTTTGAGGACCGCGTAATCGCGGCGTGACGAGGCAATCATCGCGTCACGCGTCGCCGGATCAAGCTGGGTGACGTCGGTGGTGCCCACGGCGGGGCTGGGACGGAAGTACCGGATCACGCCGCGCACAAAGCCGGCCGCCTTCGACACGGCCGATGTGGGAGGATACAAGAAAGCGTCGTTCTGATCGAGCTTCTGCTTGTCGACGACCACCGCCGCCAACCTCGCCGAGTGAAGAATTTCGATCTGGCTCAGAATGGCGGAATCGGTCTGCATGCTGACCGACGCCGCCGAAACCTCGTCAACGACCTTATTCAAGCCTTCGTCGATAAGCACGCGGCTGGTCGCCATGTAGGTGGGAGGCGTGGTCTGCAAATAGAGCACGCCCAGAAAAAGACCGATGGCAGCGCATGCCGCAACCACCTTTGCCTGCCTTGCTGCCATGCTGAGCAAGCGCTCGATATCGATGAAGTCGTCGGCGCTGACTGCGTCCGAACTCGGCAATGGTTTCCTCTTGTCTAGAGGAAAATTGGCATAATTCATCTTCGGTCCAATTCTACTTTGCATCTAGAGCGGCGGTCCCTCAAGTCGACCTGTGCCGCCGCTCTATCTCTTGTTTGAGCATCGGATTTCCCAAAACCGCCTCTACTTTTGGGTCCGATGCTCTCGTTTGCAGGCGCTGAAGCAAGATCGGGAGAATCAGCACATATATGACGCAAGCTTCATGCCAGACAACGCGAAACCCGGGCCGCCACGCGCATCGGCATGTCTTACGTCACCGTCCATATGCTAATGCTCCCAAAAAATGGGCATTATGCGGCTTCCACCCGGCGCTCATGCGACCGGACAAACTCCTCAAGCATCTCGAAGATTGGCCCCTTCATGTCGTCACGCGCCAGCGCGAAGGCGATATTGGCTTGGATGAACCCTTCCTTCGAGCCGCAGTCGAACATCCGGCCGTTGAAGGGCTGGGCAAAGAAAGCCTGGTTCTGCGCAAGGCGAACCATGGCGTCGGTCAGCTGGATTTCGTTGCCGGCGCCGCGCTGCTGATTGCCGAGCAGCGCGAATATCTCGGGCTGCAGGATGTAGCGGCCGTTGATGTAGTAGTTCGACGGCGCATTGGCTGGAGCCGGCTTTTCGACCATGGCGGTGACCTCGAAGCCCGAGCCGACATCGGCGCCGCAGCCGACAATTCCGTATTTGCTGGTCTCGGTCGGATCGCAGCGCTCGACGGCGATGACGTTTCCGCCGGTCTGTGCATAGAGGTCGGCAATTTCAGCGAGACATCCACGCCCGCCGAAGGACACCATGTCCGGCAACAGCAACGCGAAAGGTTCATCGCCGATGACTTCCCGGGCGCACCATACCGCATGGCCGAGACCTTGCGGCGACTGCTGCCGGATGAAGCTCGTCGCACCAGCCACGGGAAGCAGGCTTTCGAGCGCCTGAAGCTGCGCCGTCTTGCCAGTCTGCTCCAAAGTCCCGATCAATTCTGGATGCAGGTCGAAATAATCCTCTATGACTGCCTTGTTGCGGCCCGTCACGAAGACAATGTGCTCGATGCCGGCTTCGAACGCCTCGTCCACCGCATATTGCACGACAGGCCTGTCGACGACCGGCAGCATTTCCTTCGGCATCGACTTGGTCGCCGGCAGGAATCGCGTTCCAAGCCCCGCTACCGGTATGACTGCCTTCCTGACTTTTTTCATTGCATATTCCTTCTGAGGAGATCGACTTCAACCTGTCGCAGGCCGCGAAAACTGTTTTCACCTGCCTGCACCTTTCACCTCCCCCGCACCCACGGCAAATTGTGCCGCCACCCTTCGCAGCCGAACGGCGATCGGCATGCTCATATGCCGAACGGCCGCCGGATCGCTGAGCGCCGTCCACACCGCCTTGAGCGGGGACCGCGCCTTGATGTGCTGGACCAGCGACAGGAACGACGCCGCCTTGCGCAGGCTGCGTGTGCGCCTTGCGAAAGCGGCCTCGGCCTTGGCGTCCATCGAATGGGTTCTGGCGAAGGCGAGATCGGCCTTGCGCATCGCCTCGACGTGATGAAGTTCGAGCACGCGGGAAATGGAGCCGGTCCGGATATGGTAGACGTAGCCGGTCGTCGGCTCAACCACACATTTTCCGCCCTTGGCCAGAGCACTGGCCAGCAGGATGTAATCTTCGCCGATGATCAGGCCTTCGTCATAGCGAAGCCCGTTTTCGTTCAGGAAGCGTCGCTGGAAGATCGGCTTGAGATAGCCGAGATTGAACCTGGATTCGAAGACCACATTGCCGGCGATATAGTCCGCTAGCGAGATTTCACTCAAGCCCTCGAGATAGTCGGCCGGGAACATCGTCTCTTCGGCAACGCCGTCCTCGCGAACGACCTGGAGATTGTCGACCGAGATCTCGGCGCCCGCTTTCTCCGCGCGGTCAATCATGGTGCAGATCCGCCCGGGATAGATCGCGTCATCGGAATCGAGGACCGCGACCCACCGGCCGCGGGCAAGCTCAAGGCCGGCATTCCTGGCGCCGCCGGGACCACGGTTCTGTGCAAGGGCGACGACGCGCACGATATCCTCGGGGTAGGATCGCGCCAGATCGAGCGTCCGGTCGCGCGACTGATCGTCGACGACGATCACCTCAACGCTGACATCGCGCTGGGCGATAGCGCTGGCGATCGCCCGCTCGATGGTCAGCTCCGCATTGTAGGCGGCAATGACAAAGGTGACGTCAGGCTGCACGCTTGCCCCCTTCCTGCGGCGATGGCAAGCCGTATTGGCGGATTTCACGCACACCGACGAGACCGCTCACGACGCCGACATGCATGATGCCGCGAAGCACGCTGCGGTTCCTGCGCACGGGATTGATGGCGACCGGGATTGCCAATGCGAAACAGTAGACCGCCTTTGCCGAGGCGAGGCCGACTTGCCTGACCAGCGCGAGGCCACTCGCGTCGCGCCCCAGGAGGTGCCCATGCGTCTGCCCGACGCGGAACCGGCGGCGGCGGAGCCAGTCGAATGCGGCCCTGGCGCGCGGTACCACTTCATCGACCCAGGCTTGCGGCGAAAAGGCGATGCGACCGCCGGCCTTGACCATATGGTCGAAGAATTCGGTGTCCTCGCCGCCGGTCTGGCCACGCGCCAGGCTGAACCGCCGGCCGCGGAGGCTGTCGGCGCCCATCCTGAGCAGGACGTTGCAGGTGTAGCCGGTGCGGATCTCGCCGCCCACCCAGACCGGCAGGGTGGAGTGAAAATCGCCGCGGCGCATCCAGGCGGGCGCATCCGGCCGATAGCGCGCCCGCACCGGTCCGAGCACGGCGGCAGCGCCACTCACTTCCGCCGTCGCAACCAGTTCGGCGAGCCATCTGGACGATGCCGTTTCGTCATCGTCGAGGAAGGCGACGAAATCCGCCATGCTGGCGTCGAGGCAGGCGTTGCGGGCGATCGAGATGTTGCGCGCCGGGCAATGACGATAGCTGATCGGCAGCTTCAACGTCTCCGCCAGCGTCGCCACCAGCAACTCGGCCGTCGGCCCGTCATCATTGTCGGCGACGATGACGCGAATGTCGAATCCCGAAGGCACCTCCAGGGCGGCTATGGAGCGAAGCGTGTCGGCAAGCTCCGGCCGCCGAAACGTGCAGACGCAGATGTCGATGCTGCGGTTTTTTTCGGCCACACCCATCACGCTACCCTCCTACTCTGTGATCGCGGTCCAAGCAGTTGCAGCCAGAAGCCAACGGACCAGCCGAAATGCATGACCATCGCCGAAATCCCAGCAAGCGCATTGTCCGGATTGCGCTGGCTGATGGCAGTCCACACGCCATAGCCGAGACAAACCGACGCCCACACCAGAAGCGGCACGACCGCCAACCAATGCACGAAGAAAAAGGCAGAGAGAAGGACAACGGGGAACACCAGAAGCGGCAGCATCTGCCGGACCTTGGGTATCATGCGGTGCTTGAGAACGTTCTTTGCGCGGCCGCGGCCATAGCCGAGATACTGGAAATACAGGCCGGCGAGCGACGCGCGCGGGTAATAGATCATTTGCGTCTTGCCGCTCATCCAGATTCGGTAACCGGCCTGACGGAGCCGATAGTCGAACTCCGCATCCTCGTTGTGGCTGAACGTCTCGTCATAGCCGCCCACCGCCTTGAAGGCCGATATCCGCATCAGCGCATGGTGGCCGTGATCGACCCACTCGCCCACTGAGAGATGCCGGTGCTTCGAGCCGCCCGTGCCGAGCTTGGAATTCTGTGCAGCCGCCACCGCTTTCTGCACCGTGCCGCTGCCGCTGGTCAGCATGGAGACGACGACCGAATCGGCGCCGGTGGCCAGCGCCTCCTCGACCAGCCGATCGCAATAGTCGGGGGGATAGCCGCCATGCGCGTCGATGCGAATGAGATATTCAGCCCCCTCGCCGTAACTGGCAACGGCGAGATTGATCGCCGCGCTCTGGAGGCGCTTTTCATTGTGAAGAAGGATGATCCGCGGATCTTTCCCGGCAATCTCCTCGACGATTGCTCTCGTGCCGTCCGTGCTGCCGCCATCGGCAACGACGATCCGGGCACCGAGCCTCTCGGCCGACGGTCGAAGCTCATGAACAAGCGCACCGATGTGAGCCGCTTCGTTCAGGCACGGAATCACGATCAGGCTGGGCGCAAGCTTTTCGGTTGGCATCATCGGCCCATGTCCATCGATTGCCATCCTAAGCCAGTGCCTGGGCAGCATACGGATCCTGCACAACCGTCAACCCGCGAAGCTTTTCGACGAGCGCCCGGCAATCGCTGCGATCATGGCTCCAGGTTCGCGGATTGCGGGCAAGAACACGCGCCCGCAATTTCCCGAAACGATGCTCGTCCAAATCCCCCAGGGCGGCTTCGAGGGCCTCAGGCGTGGCTTGAGGCAAAAGAACGCCTATACCCTGCCGGTCGAGGAACCGGCCGGTTTCGGTGTTGGCCATCGAGATCGGCACGGCGCCGAAGCGGCAGCCCTCGTAGAGACGGTTGGGCAGCAGCCATTCGGAATTCAGCCCCTGCTCGAAAAAATCGATGGCCCAGGAGAAATGGACCTCGCGGTAGATCGTCGCCATATCCTCGGGGTTCCGATAGGGCCCGCCAAACGAAAGCCAGGGCTCGGCTTCGACAAAACCGTGAAAATCCGGAAATTCGGAAAGCGCCGGGCGGCCCCTGAGGATGATTTCGAAGCGACCGTCGAGCCGTCGGGAAAATTCGGCCAGAAGCTCCAGGGAGCGGCGGCACCGGAGCGCACCGAACCAGCCGATCCGCCAAGGCGGAGCGA
>NZ_RZSX01000243.1:0-7563 GCF_004023105.1 Mesorhizobium sp. M5C.F.Ca.IN.020.32.2.1
TGCGAGAATTGGTCGAGGACGCGATCGACAAAAAGTTCGAAGCGGTGTCTTGGATGGTCATGGCGCTGAACCAACTCTTCGATCCCACGATCGACAACTCCCATCTTCCGCATGATGATCGCTTTGCGATGGGCAACGAGCTCTCAGAACAGATCCTGGAACTTAATCCTCCGCAAGGCGACGGGCCCCTTAAATTCCGTTGGTACATCCCGGTCGCTCAGTATTATTACGAGAGCGGCAACAAGGATCGCGCGATCGAGTTGATCGAGGTGGCAATCAAATCGCTGGACCACCCGGAGCCAATGCCGGACCATACCAAACAGTACTACCTCACCCCATTGCTCCAAGCACTGGCCAACTACACGGGTGAGCCTGCCTGTCACGCGGATCTTTGTGTGGCTCCGCAAAACAAGGCATCCGAAACTCAAAACGCAGTCACTTCCTGAGCAAATATCGCGAAGGGGATGACAATTGGAACTGAACACTGCCCAATCCGCCCATCGAGGCTCGCTTCGCAGCAAGTATGTCGATGCAGCAAGGGCAGGCGGCTTGGGGCAGGTTGGATTTCAATTGCGTTGACCACCGGTCGGATCGCGGCGCAGACGATGTGCGCCGCGAATTCGCGCCGTAGGTCTCGCACTCGTGGACATGTCGAGGTCGGCCACGGGGCATTCTTGGGTGGGGTTGGCCCGCCCAAGCCATTCGTCGGCCACGCAAGTGGGCCCGGAGTGGGCATCGCAGGAAAGGGAAATCGTCTCTCGAAGACGAAGACTGAAATGAGGAACAACGAAATGCCTCATGCACCGGGTGGCCCTGCTGTCAACAAGGACGACGAGGCCCTTGCTTCCCCGTTTGTCAAATGCCTTCTGCGGCTGATCCGTACTCAGGATTCCTTCGGCTTATGGGAAGGCAATTCGGACGCCGAGCTGCTGGGCGAGTTCATCATCACCAAGCAACAGCAATGTGCGATACCCTTTGGCGGCGATCCCGATCCTGACGCGCTGTGGAGGCTCGACATGTTTTACACCGCCGTGGCGCTTGCGATTGAGGAGCGCTCCGGCGCGTCGACGTCGCCAATAATTGGAATGAAACCCCTGGGGGCTTCCGGCGGTTGGTCGTTCTATCGAGACGTCCACCGGTTCGGCTTCGAGACTTTCCGCAAACTGGCTGAGGCCGGTACGAAACTGGTCGACGATGCGACTGCAGCCACTGAAGCCTAGCCCGAGATGGCGCGCATCAAGAAAACCATTGTTCCAGGAAGGATCTATGTCAGACCTAGATAAGATGAGGAAGAAAGTCCGAAAGCTCCAGTTGCGTGCAGCTATTGCCAAGATGGCATTGCAGGACCTTGTCGAGGGTCTGCCGAAAAAGTGGGCCGACATACAGGATGTCGCCGAGAAAACCCACGCCGTTTATGCCGAGTTGGACGTTGCCAAGAGAGAACTCGCTTCAATGAAGAATTTAGGATGATGCGCACATTCACCACCCGTGACGGCTCCATTTGGATGCCGTCGTACCTGACCTTCATCGATAGCAAGACCTGCATCGGCTGCGGCCGTTGTTTCAAGGTCTGCTCGCGCGATGTCATGCATCTTCACGGCGTCGATGACGCGGGTGAAATCCTCGGCCCCTGCAATGACGAGGATGACGATTTCGATGGCGAGCTCAATCGCATGATCATGGTTGTTGACAATGCCGGCCGCTGCATCGGCTGCGGAGCCTGCGCCCGCGTCTGCCCCAAGAACTGCCAGACGCATGTTGCGGCCGACGAGCTCGCAACATGATCTGGCGAAAAACCAGGAGAACGGCGTTGCACTTCATATCTTTTGTCGGCTCGTGGGGCTGGTCCTGTGCAGCAATGCGTCGATGGTTTACTTCGCTTCGCATTGGACCCATGTGGCAGTCGTCACGACGCTGGCCTGTTCGCTGCTGCTTCAGGCCGGCTATCTCGACACCGTGCTCTTTCTGATCTGGCGGTCTAGCCGAGCTCGTGGAACTCGCCACATGGGCCAGCATGTCAATGGTTCCAGGGAAGCTCGGTATCAGTCGCCTGACTCTGATCAGCTGCGGAATGAAATTTTCAGCTGTTGTCCCGGCTTATGGTCGAATGCCCAGCATGTGCTGCTGCTTTGATGCGCGGATGACAGGATCAGTGCTCAGACCCACACCAATTTTGGTCACCCTCTGATGACTGAGTTGATCGTATAGGGAATCTGTGTTCGGCTAAGACGCGACCACATTCGGTTTGCCCTTAGGCCGGGAGATGCGGGTGGTTGGTCGATTAGGCACATAAGAGTCATCGCAGCACGCTGGATGCGGTCTGCTTGTCGCAATGACAAACTCGGTGCTGCAATAACGATGAACGTCTTCTGCACCCGCTTCGAAAGACGGGTGGCTTTGATCACACGCACCCTTGGGCTGACCGGTGCGTAGCCGGTTCAGGTACTTTTTTGCTGGAGAGAGGATGCTGGAAAAATTCGAACGTTATCCGCTCACCTTTGGGCCCACGCCGATCGAGAGGCTCGACCGCCTCGGCAAGCATCTGGGCGACAAGGTGGAAATCTACGCCAAACGCGAGGACTGCAACTCCGGTCTCGCGTTCGGCGGAAACAAGCTGCGCAAGCTCGAATACATTGTGCCCGACGCGATCGCGTCAGATGCCGATACGCTCGTCACAATCGGTGGCGTGCAGTCCAACCATACGCGCATGGTCGCTGCGGTCGCCGCCAAGATCGGCATGAAATGCCTCCTGGTCCAGGAGAGCTGGGTCCCACATGATGATGCCGTCTACGACCGGGTCGGCAATATCCTCTTGAGCCGCATCATGGGGGCAGAGGTGCGCCTGGTTGACGAGGGCTTTGACATCGGCATCCGCCGCAGCTGGGAAAAGGCACTTTATGAGGTCAAGGCAAGGGGCGGCAGGCCCTATGCGATACCGGCCGGCGCCTCTGTCCACAAATACGGCGGCCTGGGCTATGTGGGGTTCGCTGAGGAGGTGCGCGCCCAGGAAAAGCAGCTTGGGTTTGCCTTCGACTATATCGTCGTCTGTACGGTGACTGGTTCAACCCACGGCGGCATGCTCGTCGGGTTCGCCAAGGACGGTCGACATCGCAACGTGATCGGTATCGATGCCTCTGCCACCCCCGCCAAGACCAAGGCGCAGGTGCTTGGCATAGCCCAACATACAGCGATGCTCGTCGATCTCGGGACGGAACTTGTGGAGGAAGACGTGGTATTGCTCGAGGACTACGCGTATCCGCGTTATGGCGTTCCATCGGAGGAAACCAAAGAGGCAATCCGTCTGTGCGCGCGGCTCGAGGGCATGATTACCGATCCCGTTTACGAGGGCAAATCGATGCAAGGGATGATGGATCTCGTCCAGAGGGGCTTCTTTCCAGATGGATCGAGGGTCCTCTACGCACATCTCGGTGGCGCCCCGGCGATCAACGGGTACGGCTACACCTTTCGCAACGGCTAACGTTCGGCAGACTACGATTCCGCCGTCCTGCCGTACCGGACGTGCATAGCACTGTTCAGCGCTGGGCCGGAAAGGCCGAGGTCAATTTCGCGGACGTCGATGATCTGTAGAACTGTTCATTCGCTCCGCAGAGGGCCGGCGAATCCAATCTCTTCCTATGCCGTTGGCCGTAGAAAGACACGAGGCCGGCGAGTTCGTGCTCAGCTGCCACTCTGTTAGCAAGGGAACGGAATCCAATCCCCCGGAGCAGATGGCGAGAGTTGAGCGAGGACTGCGGTCGGAGCTCCTGCGCTTCCGGGTCTCCGAGGGACGACTTTGCGAACCGAAGGGAGTTTGATGCGTTGACGTGGCCGGCGTGTGCGGCAGGTGGGCCAGCGACAGGGCTCCCAGCCGGCCGGAAGCACCGCCCTCTTCAATGTGCGTTGACTTCGCTTCCTTTGGCGAAATGTGGGTAACGGCGAGGTCCGCACAACTTCCCGGACCCAAATGACCGTCGAGATTCCCGCCCTTTTGGTGCGTTCGCCGTGAGGCGCGACAATTCGGTGCCCGGGTGTAACTGCGCGCATTCGCCGAAGCTTAGACGTGGTGCATTCCCGCCCGCCCGCTTGGCGGACAGTTCCGGCCGTGCTGGTTTTGCCGGCCGTAACGCCCGCCGCTCGTCGGTAAGGCCTCACTGCCACACGCCTCTCCGGCAACGGCTCGGCGCATCGCGCAACCCGGTTGGCGCTCAGGCCAGGCCCTTCGCTAGTTCCAACGCCTGCCGTTCGAAGAGGCGGCGGTAAATGCCACCATCGAGATCGATCAGCGCGGCATGATCGCCGTCCTCCATGATGCGGCCACGATCGAAGACGAGCAGCCGATCGAGCGAGCGGACTGTCGACAGCCGGTGTGCGATGACGAGTGTGGTTCGACCCACCATCAACCGATCCACCGCTTGTTGAATGAGCACCTCGGATTCCGAATCGAGGCTCGATGTGGCCTCATCCAGGATAAGGATCGGCGCGTTCGCGAGGAAGGCGCGCGCGATCGCCACGCGCTGGCGCTCGCCGCCGGAGAGCTTCAAACCCCTTTCGCCGACCAATGTCCCATAGCCCTTCGGCAGGGGCGCGATGAAGTCGTGCGCACTGGCCAGCCGTGCCGCTTGCTCGATCTCGGCCTGGCTCGCGCCAGGCCGGCCATAGGCGATGTTCTCGGCAAGCGACCTGTGAAACAGGATAGGCTCCTGCTGCACTATCGCGATCTGCGAACGGAGCGACTCTTGGGTCACCTCGGAGACGTCCTGGCCGTCTATCAGGATCCGGCCGCCGCTCAGGTCGTAGAGTCTCTGGATGAGCTTCACGAATGTTGTCTTGCCGGAACCGGAGGGTCCAACCAACCCAACCCTTTCGCCAGCTTCAATCGACAGCGAACATTCGCTATAGATCGGCAGGGGATGGTTGGCGTAGCGGAAGTGGACGTTCTCGAAATCGATACGGCCCTTCGTGATCCGGATCGGCTTGGCCTCTGGTCGATCCGCAACATCCAGCTGCTGATTGTGGATGGCCACCAGTTCTTCCAGTTCATTAACCGAGCGCTGCACGTTGCGTACATGCAGGCCAGCATCACGCAGATAGCCCTGTAAGACGATGAAGGACGTGAGAACATATGCTATCTCGCCCGGCGTTGCCTGTCCATGCGACCACAGAAGCAAGGCGTATCCGATCACCGCCACCCTGAGCGCAACCAAAGTGACGCCTTGGGTTGAGCCGATGATCGTTACCCGCACCCAACTCCGGCGCGTGCGGTGCCGCCATTTGGTCATGATATTTGCAAGGCGCTCGTCTTCGCGGATCTCTGCACCGAAGGCTTTGACCACAGCGTTGCAACTGACCGCGTCCGCTAGCGCGCCGCCTAGCCTTGTGTCCCATCTGTTAGCAAGGCTCGCCGCCGGCGCGACATAGCTGAGCGACAGCGAAATCGAGAATGCAAGATAGATCAGAGAGCCGCATGTAAAGATCACGCCCATGACCAGCCAGTGCCAGCCGAGCAGCACCGTCGAGCCGATCAAGATGACAAACGACGGGAACAGCGCGACTAGTATAGTGCTGTTTAGGAGGTCGAGCGCCGACATGCCGCGCGTTATTTTGCGCACTGTCGAGCCGGCGAAGCTGTTCGCATGCCAGTCTGTCGAAAAGCGCTGGACATGATGGAAAGCTTCGTTCGCGACATCGGACATCATCTTCAGCAAAAGGTCGTTAATGCCAATGAAGGCGATGTGGCGCATGGCAATGGCAGCGAGCGCTAGCGCAATCGGTACAGAGAATGCTGCAACAGCTGAATCCCGGGCTGGTGCTGCCGCGTTAGCAGCACGAGAAACAGCGTCGATGAGACGGCCAGAATAGACCGGCAACAGCACGTCGACGAGCGTGGAGGCAAGCACCGCGGCCATGATGATCGCGAGCCGCACCGGCTGCCGGCTCCAGTGGCGGACAGTAAAGGCGAAAACGTCGCGACAAGTGGCGTCGCGCCCATGGACGGGGAAACGTTTCATAGTTTCCAAGCGGGCGCATCGACACGCTCGGTCCCAAAGAAGTTAAATGACAAAACTGGAATTTTCGACCTCCCCCACAACAGCATCAATTTTGGCGGGCAGCTCCTGCCGCCTCACGACGGTGGGGTTCAAAAGTCGTGCCAACTGAGCGGGAACAGCCGAAGGACAAATTCAGCAGGTTACCGAGCCTGGAGAAAGTCAGCCGCGATCCAGTCGAATACGATTGCTATGGCTTCCCCAACTCGGGGAAGATTGGAAAAGAAGGGCCGATGTATCGATTGAATGTTGAACTTGTTCTTTCTCTACCCAATAAGCGGAGCGTGTGCCGGTAATCACGTGGTGCATCACGTTGCCTCGATCAAATAAGTACAATTGCAACGCAGCTTTCTCAAGTGCTCGGGGCTTAGGTGCTGATTTCAAAAACGCGCCGCGAATACTTTCCTGCCCATATTCCGTCAATCGAATGCTCGACTGTCGGATTGTGCGCTCCCCGACACAGTGCTGTTCGGTTCGCCTCCTGGGTACCTTGCTCCAGTCGGTTTACAACCTGAAGAAAGCTCCGCTCGCAAGGTGGCACGACTCTTGAGGGTACGTCTTTAGGTGCGGAAGAAACTCCGGCTGTCGATTCCTGCGCACTACGCATGTTGCGATGCTGGGCTGGAGCTGTGCACCAATGAGAAAGCAACTGAAGGAGAGATCGTGCCGCGGATTGAGCTCGAGTTTGGTCTATTCCTCGACATGACTGATGATATCGCTCAATCCGAACAGTTGTTCGAACTGTTGTCCGCGTTTGCGCTGAAGTTCGATTGCCCGTGGATTGCCTATGGCCCGCTCGCATCAAAACAGAGGGTTTTCAAGCCGAACCGACAGGATTCTGTGGTGATGTGGAATTATCCTGCTGAATGGCAGGAGCGCTACTTGAGAATGGGCTATGCCAAAATAGACCCACTCATCAAGAAAGGTCGAAAGGAGGCAGGGGCCTTTCGATGGAGCGAGGTGTATACCGATGAAAGCATAACTGAAGATGGACGCCGCGTCTTGGACGAAGCAGCAACATTCGGCTTGAGGTCAGGCGTTACCGTCCCATTACATGGCCCTGCTGACAGCTTTAGGTTTATGAGTTTTGCTCAATCCTCGGACTGCGAATTGCAAAATAGAGCGATCACTTACCTGCAAATGGCCGCGCTACGGTTTCATCTGATGGTTACGAAGTTCGACACTACGACTGCGTCGGAGCAAGTTCATAACCTGTCTCCGAGAGAAATACAGTGCATTGATTTGGTGTCACAAGGAAAATCGTCATGGGACATCGGAACTATTTTAGGGATATCGCGATATACCGTAGATTTCCATCTAAAAAACGTGATGCGGAAGTTGGATTCGACCAGCAGAACATTAGCTGCTGTAAAGGCGTCGAAACTTGGGATTATCGAACCGCAATAGGTGCGCAGGTAGTTCTCCGCCCGTAGTAGCGCGAGTGATAGCCGAGACGCTCCGGCGTGCGCTCGCTCTTTCGAAGCACCCAGCGCCTCGTCCATCTCGGCCTCGAGCACCT
>NZ_RZSX01000244.1:0-7548 GCF_004023105.1 Mesorhizobium sp. M5C.F.Ca.IN.020.32.2.1
CGCCAAGCTGGTCGCGCAGCACCCGGCCCTTGATCTCCAGCACATGGCCCTCCGGCAGGTCGTCGAGCTGGAACGGTCCGTAGGAAATGCGGATCAGTCGCGTCACGTCGAGGCCAAGCGAGCCCAGTATGTTCCTGACTTCGCGGTTCTTGCCTTCGCGCAGGCCGAGCGTCAGCCAGGCGTTGGTGCCTTGCTCGCGGTCGAGCGTCGCCTCGATGGCGCCATAAAAGACGCCGTCAACGGCAATGCCTTCGCGCAAGCCGGCGAGCGCACTTTCCTCGACCTTGCCGTGGACGCGCACGCGGTAGCGCCTGAGCCAGCCAGTCGCCGGCAGTTCGAGCACGCGCGCCAGTCCGCCATCATTGGTGAGCAGCAGCAGGCCTTCGGTGTTGATGTCGAGCCGGCCGATAGTCATCAGCCGCGGCAGCTCGGCCGGCAGCACGTCGAAGACGGTCTTGCGGCCCTCGGGATCACGGTTGGTGGTGACGACGCCGGCCGGCTTGTGGAACAGGAACAGCCGGGTGCGCTCGATCGGCGGGATCTCCATGCCGTCGAGATGGATGATGTCGCCAGGCATAACATTGAAGGCGGGCGAGGACAGCACCCTTCCATTGACCTTGACGCGGCCGGCCGCGATCAGCTCCTCGGCATCGCGGCGCGAGGCAAGGCCGGCGCGGGCCAGCCGCTTGGCAATGCGCTCACCAGCCTCTTCCGTCGCTTCGGCGGGACGCGGGCGAGGCTTGAAGCCGCCGGCCGATGCCCCTTGGTGCCGATCACCGGCAAAATCGCGCTTGGGGCGATCACTGAAGTCTCCCTTGGGACGGTCGAAGCGCCTTTCGTTGCGCTCGCCTTCGGCAGCCGCCGGCCGGTCACCGCGTGGCGCGTAGGGTTTTCGAGGCCCCTCGCGCTTTTCATAAGGTTTGCCTTCAGGGCGCGGCCCCTTGCCGAACGGCCGGTCGCCACTTTTGAAGTCGCGCTTCGGCCGCTCGCCGTCAGCCGCGATCGGGCGGTCGCCGCGCGGGGCGTATGGCTTGCGCGGCCCCTCACGCTTTTCATAGGGCTTGCCTTCAGGGCGCGGCCCCTTGCCGATCGGCCGGTCGCCGCTTTTGAAGTCACGCTTCGGCCGCTCGCCGTCAGCCGCCATCGGTCGATCGCCGCGCGGCGCGTACGGCTTTTTCGCGCCGAAGGACGGCTTACCGCCCTTGCCGGCAGCGGTATCACGACCACGCGGGCCCGACGGTTTCGGGCCGTTCTTGCGGGGACCCTTTTGGCGCGGGAATTTCTTGTCTTTGTCGTCCATGTGGCTTTTGCTCGTTTGTACTACAGCGCCGCGCGTCCGTACGGACGCGCAAAGGACGCTGTAGGACTTTGATTTGGCGCATGATCCCTTCCGAAACCGATTCCGGTTTTCGGGGTCATGCGCTAGATAACAGGATCACGCCGGAGTAGCGAGGAGATAATAGGAATGGAAACCGCTTGAAGCGGCCGGATTTCATGGCGCTGGCGCTGAAGGAGGCCGAAGCCGCCGCCTTGCGCGGCGAAGTGCCGGTCGGCGCGGTCATCGCCAGCGGCGATATGGTCGTTGCCAGTGCCGGCAACCGCACCCGCGAGCTTTCCGACCCCACCGCCCATGCCGAGATGCTGGCGATCCGCGAGGCCTGCCGCCAGCTGTCGAGCGAGCGGCTCACCGGCCATGATCTCTATGTGACGCTGGAGCCCTGCGCCATGTGCGCCGGCGCCATTTCCTTCGCCAGGTTGCGCCGGCTCTATTTCGGCGCCGCCGACGAGAAGGGCGGCGCCGTGATCAACGGCGTGCGCTTCTTCGCCTCACCGACCTGCCACCATGTGCCAGACATCTATCCAGGCATGGCCGAAAACGACGCCGCGCTGCTCCTGAAGGATTTTTTCAGAGAGCGACGCGAACCGTAGCGTCGCCGGATTTCCCTGGCGCCGGCAGCTTACCACGGCAGCCAGTCGAACATGCCGCCGCTCTTGTTCTTGGCGGCCGCTTCCTTCTTGAGGCGGCGTTCTTTCTTGTATTCGTCCTCGCCGAGGTCGTCCACTGGTGCGGTGGCGGCAGCGGCGCGGTATTGCACCGGCGGCTCGCTGAGATATCTGCGGGTGTTCGGATCACCCTGCTTGGCTTCGGCGAGGCGGCGCTTGACCTCGGCGGCGCGGCCCTTGTCCGAATCCGCGGGCGTCCAGGCCGGCGGATGACTGGAAGCCGACTGCGCCATCGCAGTCTTGACCGCCGACGGATCCGTCTGGACGTCATCGACGATCTGCGCCTGATAGTCCGGATCGTCCTGATGGAGCGTCGCCTCGGCGCGCAGGCGAGCGCGGCGTTGCTCGGGCGATTCCGGCCAATCGGCGCTTGCCGTCGCGATGCTGTCCTGCGGCGGCGGCAGTTCCTTCTGACCCGGCGCCGGCTTCACCAGTTCGGGGCGCGGCTTGTAGTCGATCTTTTCCTTGTTCTTCGGCATGACTGTGAAAGCGCTGGTGAGATCGCCGGCAAGCTGGGCGGAGGCGGTCTTGTCGGTCCCGTAGGTCGGCGAGCCCATGCAGCCGGACAGGGCCAGGCCGGATACGACAAGCGGCGCCAGCAGCGCAACGCGCGCGCAAGTTCTTTCGGTCATGGCAAAAAGTCCCACTCTAGCAGCCTCTCGATCGCCACCGGCCAAAGGCCCGGTCCCCATCGCCTATGCTTCCGACGGAAATCCGGCGACAATTTGTCGGCCGGAGTTTCGCGTGTTTACCTCAACCACTCGTTAAGGGCAACGAGCGGGGGCTGATCAGCCGCCCGCCGTGGCATTTGTGCACCGCCTTATATACGACCAAGCGCCTTCAATTCATGCAGGACCGCCGCGTCCCGCGCCGAAACGTCGGGGAATTCCTCGTTCTGCCCGACATCGGCCGTGTAGCGCCATGAGCGCGCGCATTTGACTAGGCCCCGGTCCTCGGCCTTCTCGACCACCACGGCGACGCCCTTGACGTCGTCCAGCGTGAAGGCACCAGAAGGCGCGTCGCCATGCGCAATGACCAGATCGCTGGTGATCGCCATTTCGGCCATGTCGACATCTGATATCGCCGCTTCGAGCGCCGCATCGTCCAGCATGACGACCGGCACCGCTTCCAGCGACGAGCCGATGACCTTCTGGGCACGTGCGATCTCCAGCGCGCCGGTGACGACACGGCGGACCTGCCGCACCTTGCGCCATTTTTCCGCCAGCGCCTCGTTCTTCCAGTCGGACGGGATTGGCGGGAACTGGTCGAGATGCACCGAGACGGCGTCCGGATGGCGGTCGAGCCAAGCCTCCTCCATAGTGAAGGGCAGCATCGGTGCCAGCCATTTCACCAGGCAGTCGAACAGATGGCGTACCACCTGCACGGACGCCTTGCGCTTTACGCTGGACGGCGCCTCGCAGTAGAGCGCGTCCTTGCGGATGTCGAAATAGAAGGCCGACAGCTCGACCACCATGAAGTCGAGCAGCGTGCGGGTGATGCGCTTGAACTCGAAGGCGTCGTAGCCCGCGCGCACGACCTCATCGAGTTCGGAAAGCCGGTGCAGCATCAGCCGCTCCAGCTCCGGCATCTTGTCCAGCGGCACGTCCTCGCCATCGTCATGGGCAAGCGTGCCCAGCATCCAGCGGATGGTGTTGCGCAGCTTGCGGTAGGCGTCGACATTGGTCTGCAAGACGTTCTTGCCGAGCCGCTGATCCTCCCAGTAGTCGGTCGTCACCACCCATAGCCGCAGGATATCGGCGCCCGACTGTTTGATGACGTCCTGCGGCACCACGGTGTTGCCGAGCGACTTCGACATCTTGCGCCCCTCCTCGTCCATGGTGAAACCATGGGTGACGACGGTGTCGTAAGGCGCCCTGCCCCTGGTGCCGCAGCTTTCAAGCAGCGAGGAGTGGAACCAGCCGCGATGCTGGTCGGAGCCTTCGAGATAGACGTCGGCCGGCCATTTCAGGTCAGGACGATCCTCCAGGGTGAAGACATGGGTCGAGCCGGAATCGAACCAGACGTCGAGGATGTCCATCACCTGCTGCCATTTCGAGGCATCGTGGTTGCCGAGGAAACGCTCCTTGGCGCCGGCCGCAAACCAGGCGTCGGCGCCTTCCTTCTCGAAGGCGTCAATGATGCGCTGGTTGACCGCCTCGTCGCGCAGGACATTGCCGTCGGCGTCGGCGAAGACGGCGATCGGCACGCCCCAGGCGCGCTGGCGCGACAGCACCCAGTCGGGGCGCTCCTCGATCATGGCGCGGATGCGGTTCTGGCCGGCGGCCGGCACGAAGCGGGTGTCGCCGATGGCGTTCAAGGCACGGCTGCGCAGCGTCGTGCCGTCGCCGAGCTCCTTATCCATGTAGACGAACCATTGCGGCGTGTTGCGGAAGATGATCGGCTTCTTCGACCGCCACGAATGCGGATAGGAATGCTTCAGCCGGCCGCGCGCGAACAGCGCGTTGCGCTTGATCAGCTCGTCGATGACCGCCTGATTGGCATTGCCCTTCTTGCCGTTGTCGTCGATCACGCGGGCGGCACCGCCCTCGCGGTCCGGGCCGAAGCCCGGCGCATCCTTGGTGAAGAAGCCGGCGTCGTCGACAGGGAACGGGATCGCCGTGTCGATGCCGCGTTGGCGCAGTTCCGATGCAGCGTCCGTCCAGGCATCGAAGTCCTCGCGGCCGTGACTGGGCGAGGTGTGAACGAAGCCGGTGCCGGCATCGTCGGTGACGTGGTCGCCGGCGAGCATTGGGACGGGGAAGTCGTAGCCGCCATTCAAATCTTTGAAGGGATGAGAAAGGGTAAGGCTTCCAAGCTCTTCGGCCGAAATGCTACGGAAGCGATTCATCGTCACTTTGGCTTTGGCCGCAGCCTCGTCCGCCAACGCGTCGGCGAAGATCAGTCTTTCGCCAGGCTGCGGGCCGAAAGCATTCTCGGCCGCAGTGACCTCGTAGAGGCCATAGTTGATGCGTGGCGAATAGTTTACGGCGCGGTTGCCAGGTATGGTCCACGGCGTGGTCGTCCAGATGACGACATGGGCCTCCAGCAAGTCCAGTGACGTCTGCGTCAGTTTTGGATCCAAGGCCGGCTGCCCATCTTCGACGTTGGTGACCTGACGAGCGACGCTGACGACCGGAAACTTCGCCCAGATCGTGTCGCTCTCATAGTCCTGGTATTCGACTTCAGCCTCGGCCAGTGCGGTGCGCTCGACAACGCTCCACATCACCGGCTTGGAGCCGCGGTAGAGCTGGCCCGACATGGCGAATTTCAACAGTTCGCCGGCGATGCGCGCCTCGGCATGGAACGCCATCGTCGTATAGGGATTGTCGAAGTCGCCGACGACACCGAGCCTCTGGAACTCGCCGCCCTGCACCTTGATCCAGTGCGCGGCGAACTCGCGGCATTCCTTGCGGAACTCATTGACCGGGACCTCGTCCTTGTTCTTGCCCTTGGCGCGGTATTGCTCCTCGATTTTCCATTCGATCGGCAGGCCGTGGCAATCCCAGCCGGGCACATAGTTCGAGTCGTAGCCGCGCATCTGGAACGAGCGGGTGATGACGTCCTTGAGGATCTTGTTCAGCGCATGGCCGATATGGATGTTGCCGTTGGCGTAGGGCGGGCCGTCATGTAGCACGTATTTTTCGCGGCCGGCGGCGTTTTCGCGCAGCTTGCGGTAAAGGTCCATGTCCTGCCAGCGCTTGACCAGCAGCGGCTCCTTCTCGGGCAAGCCGGCGCGCATCGGGAAATCCGTCCGCGGCAGATAGAGCGTTTTGGAATAGTCGATCGTTTCAACAGTGTCGGTCATTGGGGTATCGGTCATTGGTCTGCCATATGCATTGCCCGGCAAAAGAGCCCGGGCGTTGAACTATCATGATCTGGAAAAAGCGCGAGAGGCCGCGCGCAAAATTCCCGGCGGCTCCGGCGGCGCTCAAGCCGTCCGGAACACCGGGCTCGTAATTCGTATCGCAATCGCGAGAGGGCGCGAAACGCTCGTCATGGCCGGGCTTTTAACCGAGACAGGCGATATTGAAAAGCCCGAACTCTCGGTCCCTTCATTGCAGCTAATGACGTCATGATGCATCCGGCCGATAGGCGAGTGCCGGGCTAAGCACTCACATCGAGAAATCGAAGCGATAGGTCGTCGATACGCCGATCATGAACTGATCTCTGGAGCCGCGCTCCTTGACCAGGCTGGAATCGGCCGCCGGGCCCATCAGGCGTGAATATTCGCCGAACAGGCTGGCCGTCATCGGCTCGGTCACTTTCCAGGTCACCGCGCCGCCGAGGCCCGCCGACTTCACGCCGCCGCCCGGACGGTATCGGCTGAGGCCCGAAGCCACGGCTTCCTCGGCGTTGACGCCGTAATAGGCGTCGAAATAGTCTGACGAGGCAAACGAGACGCGCGGCCCGCCCGAAATTCTGACGTCGGGCGTCACATCATAGAATGCGTCGGCGGCGATGTCGGCGACAAAGCCGCTATGGGCGCGAATGCCGCGCCGCAATTCGGCGCGGGCGCGCAACCAGTCAAAAGGATAGAATTCGAAGAAGCCGCCGGCTTCGCCACCCCAGCGCACCGGGTCGAGGCCTTTCAGCTCGTCGGCGTCGTCATCATCGCGCGAAAACAGCAATTTTCCGGTCAGGCCGGCGCGGAGGCCGCCTTCGTCGATCAACGCCAGCGAAATGTTGTCGTTGCGCGAGGTGAAGCGGGCCGCAGGACCGGCCTTGCCGAGCGAGATGATCGGCTGGGCGCTGAGCAGGTACTTCTTGCCGCCCTCAAAGTTCGGCGCGACCATGCCGGTGGCGCCGACCGTCAGATACCAGTCGCCGGACAGCCAGCCCAAAGCGCCCTCGCCGGCTTCGGCGGCACCGGGCGCGCACAGCACGAAGCTGGCCAAGACCAGCTGAAACACCCTGACAAAACGCATCGTCACTCCATACGCACGAAACGCCGGCGGGAACAACCGGCCTGGCCAAGAGCCATGGCGCCGGTTCAGTAAACTTTGATTTAAATTCGAAACGCTGCCTCGCTTTTTGGCGTGCGTCCGGTGCAAGCTGCTCGCTGGACGGGCAAAGCCTTCGGCGCTACCCTCCAAATCGGCAAGATGCCAGGCGACCTCGATGGAGATGGCGGCAATGACCCTGCAAGGCGATGCTTTAAAGGATGCGATTGGTCAGACGCGGGCGAAATGGGGATGGTTCGTCGGGCTCGGCGTGCTGCTGCTGATCCTCGGCGGCATCGCGTTCGGCAATCTGTTTATCGCCACGGTCGCCTCGGTCTATGTCGTAGGCTGGCTGATGCTGATGGCCGGAATCATCGAGATCATGCATGCCTTCGGTGTGAAGACATGGAGCCGGTTCTTCTACTGGCTGCTCAGCGGCCTTCTCTATGCAGTCGCCGGGTTCTTCGCCTTCTATAATCCGCTGCTGGCGTCGGCAGTGCTGACCTTCCTGCTGGCGGTCGCCCTTCTCGCCTCTGGCGTGCTCAGGGCCTGGGTCGGGTACAAGCACAGACCGGAAAAAGGCTGGGGCTGGCTGGTGGCGGCC
>NZ_RZSX01000245.1:0-7530 GCF_004023105.1 Mesorhizobium sp. M5C.F.Ca.IN.020.32.2.1
GTCCCAGCTACCCGGCGGGTAGTCAATCCGGCTTGCGCCGACGCTCCCTGGCGTAAAGGGCAACGGCCATGGCGCGGTTGCGCACCTCGAGCTTGTCGTAGACATTCTTGAGGTGGTATTTCACCGTGTTCTCGGAAATTCCGGTGCGGCTTGCGATCTGCGTGTTCGACCAACCATTGGAGAGCATGCCGAGCAGTTCCATCTCCCGCGACGTGAGCTGCCGGGACGGCATATTGGAGACCCTCGACAGTGCCGCATAGGGGACGCAGACCCTGCCTTTCATCACCGCGGTCAAGGTCGCGAAGAGGATTTCAGGATCCTCGAATTGGTAGCAAAGGCCATTGACGCCGAAGCGGATCGTCTCGTTGACGACGGTGGAGTTGTTGGTGTCGGCGAAGAGCACGATCCTCAGATCAAGACCGAGACGACCGAGATCGGCGAGCACGTCAGGCGCCTCGGCATCATCGAGCTGCCAACTCAGCAGAACGCAATCGACCTCGACAAAGCCGAGCTTCTCGCAGAGCTCAGCCGAGGTGCGCGCGGTATCGGCGATGGAGAAACGGGTACTTTCGGCAAACAGTCCTCGCAGGGCAGCAATGACGAGAGGGTTGCGTTCCGCTATCAGAACGCGCCATCTGTCCTGCAGCACCGATGAAACCAAGCGTCCTCTCCCGTCAACGCGAGCCCGTTATGCATGTGGAGGGTAGCATTCGAGTTTGGGCTCGGGTCACCGCGAAGCGACAGAACATATTCAAATCGCTCGTTGGGCAAGTTGAGCTTGTAGACGAGTTGGCGATTTTATACCGACTGCCCCTGCATCGACGCGAGATTCGAACGCCACGGTCAGGCGGAAGAATCATACATGGATGACGGCATTCGGCTCCTGGAGCTGACACGCAACACGAGCCAGTTGTTCCTTCTGCAGCCCGCGCACGAGGAGAAACGGCTTCTGAAATTGGTACTGTCGAACTGCGAATGGCATCGAGGCGAGATTCGCGCCGCCTTCAGGCAACCTTTTAATTTGCTTGCCGAAACTGTGGCGGTCGCAGCGACGGAAGGAGCCGAACGACCGAGTTATCCACAGGGCATCCAGTTTGGCTGGGGCGCCAGGATTCGAACCTGGGATTGTCGGTACCAAAAACCGATGCCTTACCACTTGGCTACGCCCCAACAGTCGGAACATGCCCGCTGCGCGCGGCCTTATAGGACGAGCCGACGGAAAGCTCAATGCCGAGAATGGCAAGTGCGCGGAACTGATCCATCAGTTCCCGCAGATTGGAGTCGCATATGATCGTGTGCGGTCGGGCGATGGCGTCTATTCCCCAAACAGCGATTTCATTGCCGGCCGGATCGACGAAATGGAACCGCCTGCCGGGAAATGAGAAGATCGGTTTGAGGATCGTGCCGCCGGCATATTCGACGGCGCCCAGCGTTTCGAGTTCTCCGGTCAGGTCATATGGCGTTACCCAAGTTCCGATTTTGTTCTATTCAAACGGCCGCCAAGCCGCGAGTCTTTTTGCCACAGCTTTTGCTTAATCGATTGTAGAAAGCCGGCCGGCTTTGCCGACGCTTGCCTTTCGCACTGCAGCATCATATCGCTCGGGACACGGCGAAATTTCGGCTTCGCCAATCTTTTCAATCTCCTGAAACCGGAGAGCAAGCATGACCAAATGGGTCTACACCTTTGGCGACGGCGCTGCGGAAGGCCGTGCCGGCGATAGGAACCTCCTGGGCGGCAAGGGCGCCAATCTGGCCGAAATGTGCAGCCTGGGTCTGCCCGTGCCGCCGGGGTTCACCATCACCACCGAGGTCTGCAACGCCTACTACGCCAACGGCCGCACCTACCCGGCCTCGCTGGAGGCGGACGTCGCGGTTGCGCTTGATCACATCGGCCGCCTGACCGGGCGCCGTTTCGGCGATCCCTCGAAACTGCTTTTGGTGTCGGTGCGTTCCGGTGCCCGCGCTTCGATGCCCGGCATGATGGACACCGTGCTCAACCTCGGTCTGAACGACGAGACGGTCGAGGCGCTCGCCGCCGATTCGGGCGATGCGCGCTTTGCCTATGACAGCTACCGGCGTTTCATTCAGATGTATTCCGACGTCGTCATGGGCCTCGACCATGAGGTGTTCGAAGAAATCCTCGAAGACCAGAAGGGCGGGCTCGGCCACGAACTCGATACCGAACTGACGGCCATCGAATGGCAGGGCGTGATCGCACTCTACAAGGCCAAGGTCGAGGAGGAACTCGGCAAGCCGTTTCCGCAAGATCCGCACGAGCAGCTCTGGGGGGCGATCGGCGCCGTGTTTTCGAGCTGGATGAACAACCGCGCCATCACCTATCGGCGCCTGCACGACATTCCCGAAAGCTGGGGCACTGCGGTCAACGTCCAGGCCATGGTCTTCGGCAATATGGGCGAGACCTCGGCCACCGGCGTCGCCTTCACCCGCAATCCTTCCACCGGCGAAAAGATGCTCTATGGCGAGTTCCTGGTGAATGCGCAGGGCGAGGATGTCGTTGCCGGCATCCGCACGCCGCAAAACATCACCGAGGCGGCGCGCATTGCCGCCGGCTCCGACAAGCCGTCGCTGCAGAAGCTGATGCCGGAAGCCTTCCAGTCTTTCGTCACCATCTCCGACCGTCTTGAAAAGCACTACCGCGACATGCAGGATCTCGAATTCACCATTGAGCGCGGCAAATTGTGGATGCTGCAGACGAGGTCCGGCAAGCGTACCGCCAAGGCGGCGCTCAAAATCGCCGTCGATATGGCGCGCGACAAGCTCATCTCAAAGGAGGAGGCCGTCGCCCGCATCGATCCGGCCTCGCTCGACCAGTTGCTGCATCCGACCATCGATCCGAAGGCGGCGCGCGATGTGATCGGCATCGGGCTGCCCGCGTCTCCGGGTGCAGCCACCGGCGAGATCGTCTTTTCCTCCAACGACGCCGAGGAGCTTAAGACGCAAGGCCGCAAGGCGATCCTCGTGCGCATCGAGACCAGTCCCGAGGACATCCACGGTATGCATGCGGCGGAAGGCATCCTGACCACGCGTGGCGGCATGACCAGCCACGCCGCTGTGGTGGCGCGCGGCATGGGCAAGCCTTGTGTGTCGGGCGCGGGCTCGCTGCGCGTCGACTACAGAGCCGGCACGCTGATGGCGATGGGGTCGACGTTCCGCAAGGGCGACATCATTACCATCGATGGCGGTAACGGCCAGGTGCTGAAGGGCGCCGTACCGATGCTGCAGCCGGAACTCTCGGGCGATTTCGCCGCCATCATGGAATGGGCCGATGCCGTGCGTCGCATGAAGGTGCGCACCAACGCCGAGACGCCGCTCGACGCGCGCATGGCGCGTTCCTTCGGCGCCGAAGGCATCGGACTTTGCCGCACCGAGCACATGTTCTTCGAGGGCGACCGTATCGTTGCCATGCGCGAGATGATCCTGGCCGACACGGAAAAGGGCCGGCGAACGGCGCTCGCAAAACTCTTGCCCATGCAGCGCTCGGATTTCCTCGAATTGTTCGAGATCATGGCCGGCCTGCCGGTGACGATCCGCTTGCTTGATCCGCCGCTGCACGAATTCCTGCCCAAGACCGAGGAAGAGGTGGCCGAAGTCGCTGCTGCCATGAAGGTGTCGCCCGACAAGCTCAGGCAGCGCACCGAAGCCCTGCACGAATTCAACCCGATGCTTGGCCATCGCGGCTGCCGGCTTGCGGTTTCCTATCCCGAAATCGCAGAGATGCAGGCGCGCGCCATTTTCGAGGCCGCCGTCGAGGCCGGCAGGAAGGCCGGCGCGCTGGTGGTTCCGGAAATCATGGTGCCGCTGGTCGGTCTGGTGAAGGAGCTCGACTATGTCAAGGCGCGGATCGACGCCGTCGCCAAGAGCGTAATGGAGGAGACCGGCGTCAAGATCGATTATCTTACCGGCACGATGATCGAGCTGCCGCGCGCCGCGCTCCGCGCCCATGTCATTGCCGAGGCGGCCGAATTCTTCTCTTTCGGCACTAACGATCTGACCCAGACCACCTTCGGCATCTCACGCGACGATTCGGCCTCATTCCTGGAGACCTATCGCCAGAAGGGCATCATCGAGCAGGATCCGTTCGTGTCGCTCGACATTGAGGGCGTCGGCGAACTGGTGCGGATGGCAGCCGAAAAAGGCAGGGCGACGCGGCCGGAGATCAAGCTCGGCATTTGCGGCGAACATGGCGGCGATCCGGCATCGATCCATTTCTGCGAGGAGGTCGGCCTCGATTACGTGTCGTGCTCGCCCTACCGCGTGCCTATCGCCAGGCTGGCTGCCGCGCAGGCGGCGGTACAGGCTGCAAAGAACGGTCGCGGGTAAAGGGCACGACGCTGGCCGTGACCGCTCCACCGGATGATCGGTAAGGACAGGCCTCGAGCCGTCCCCGCTCAGGCTGGTTTGGCTTCGATCGTCACCTTGTTGGGATAGAACGCGCCGTGATCGCGGATTTCGATCATCTCGTCGAAAGGCTGCTCATAGGCCCACATCGCATCCTTGCCTGCTTCCGCGGCAGGCAGCACGCTCCAATAGCTCGCATCGCCCTTGTATGGGCAATGAGTCGACAATTCCGTCTTGCGAAGCTGGTCGAAATCGATGTCTTCGAATGGAATGTAGAGGACCCGGGGGTAGGGGGATTCGGTCAACACCTTGGCCCTCTTAGACGAGGCGATGACCGCGTCGCCGGCGCGTACGGTCACAGTTCCGATGTAGGGCTCGACAGTGATCACTTTACCCGGGTTGCGTTGAAAGCCGGGTGACGGATTGGCGATCTGGTCCATGACGGGTTCTCCTTGCACGACCTAATGCATGTCGCTCAAAAGTGCGCAGCGGTTTTGGGATAACGACATGCATAGAAATAAGGACTTAAAGTGCGTCGCGTGAAGTCCTTTGACGCGACGCACTTTAAGGTGTGTCGGGCGTGCGCGCCGCGCAAGGCCGACGTCGAATACGGGACTCAAAAACCATCGCCCTCGGCGCTGGCAGATCTCTCGTCAAACGGCCTTGCCGTTGACCGATCAGGCGGCAGCCTGAAACGCATCCAACAGCCCGGCATAGGCGGCGGCGATACCGGCAACCGGATTGGTGCTTCTCGACGCGGTTTCGACCTTGAGTGAACCACCGCCGGTCGGCAAGGTAAGAAGCAGGAACTGGCGGTTGCCGCCATCGCCGACGCAAGCCGCGGCGACGTGCTGGCCTTCGCCTTCGTTCTGAACGCACATCTTGAACAGCAGCGTGCCGCCGACCGCCTCAAGTGCGCCGCCGACAACTTCGACGAATTCGTCTTCGGAAACGGTTTTGGCGTCCGGCACCAGATCGGCCAGGCTTTCGGCGAGCGTATCTTCGAGAGTTTTGTCGTCGAGCTGCGCGTCCATGCGAACCTCTTTCATTCGCCAATCGCACCCCTGCCCAATTAATCAAAGTTAACGACGATGGCCGGATTGTGGCGGTTTTCCCTGTCTTTTCGACCAATGCGCTGCTTCTGCCCGGTCATGGCTGGACAATATGCTTGTTCGTCCCACAATGGAACGAAAAACCAATGGGAGGAAAGAATGCTCGGACTGATGCAGGAATGGCCGCTGCTTTGCCACAAGCTCATCGACAACGCAGCCAGGCAGCACGGCGAACGCGAGATCGTGTCGCGCTCGATCGAGGGCCCTATCGTCCGGACCACTTACGCCGAAATTCATCGCCGCGCCCTGCGGGTCGCTGAGCGGCTCGAGCGTGATGGCTTTGGACTTGGCGACCGCATCGCCACTTTGGCCTGGAATACGGCGCGCCACATCGAAGCCTGGTACGGCATCATGGGTGTCGGCGCGATCTATCACACGCTCAATCCGCGCCTGTTTCCCGAGCAGATCGTCTGGATCATGAACAATGCCGAAGATAAGGCGATCTTCGTCGATCTGACATTCATGCCGCTGCTTGAAAAGATCGCCGGCGCGGTCAAATCGCTGAAGCAGGTGATCGTGCTGACCGACAAGGCGCACATACCGCAAACGGTGCTGCCGAACGTCGTTGCCTATGAGGAATGGCTTGGCGAAGCCGACGGCGCCTTCACCTGGAAGACGTTCGATGAAAACACCGCGGCCGGCATGTGCTACACCTCGGGCACGACAGGCGATCCGAAAGGCGTCCTCTACAGCCATCGCTCGAACGTGCTGCACGCAATGATCGCCGCGATGCCCGACGCGATGGGGCTCTCTTCGCGCGACACAATACTGCCGGTCGTGCCAATGTTCCACGCCAACGCCTGGGGCCTTGGCCAGAGCGCGCCGATGATCGGCGCCAAGCTGGTCATGCCTGGCTGCAAGATGGACGGCGCCTCGATCTACGAGTTGCTCGACACCGAAAAGGTGACGTTCAGCGCCGCCGTGCCGACAGTGTGGCTGATGCTGCTCCAGCATCTGGAGGAGACCGGCAAGGAACTTCCCTATCTGAAGAAGGTCGTCATCGGCGGCTCGTCCTGCCCGCGTGCGATCACAACGAAGTTCCAGGACAATTACGATGTTGAGGTCATCCATGCATGGGGCATGACCGAAATGTCTCCGCTCGGCACGCTGTGTACCATGAAGCCGGACTATGCCGGGCTTGAGGGCGAAGCCCGGCTCGACGTCCAGAGCAAGCAGGGCTATCCGCCCTTCGGCGTCGAAATGAAGGTGACCGACGACGACAACAACGCGCTGCCATGGGACGGCAAGACATTCGGACGCTTGAAGGTCCGCGGACCGGCTGTCGCGCGTGCCTATTATGGCGGCATCGGATCCGAACAGTTCGATGAAGAAGGCTGGTTCGATACCGGTGATGTCGCCCATATCGACCCAAGTGGCTACATGCAGATCACCGATCGTGCCAAGGACGTCATCAAGTCGGGCGGCGAATGGATTTCGACCATCGAGCTCGAGAATCTCGCAGTCGGTCATCCGGATGTGGCGGAGGCGGCCGCCATCGGCATCCAACATTCGAAATGGGGCGAACGGCCGTTGCTCGTCGTCGTCCGTAAGCCGGGCCGGGAGCCGACCAAGATGGATATCCTCGCTTTCATGGATGGCAAGGTGGCGAAGTGGTGGATGCCGGATGACGTCGCCTTTGTCGACGAAATTCCCCACACCGCCACAGGCAAGATCCAGAAGACCACCTTGCGCCGGCAATTCAGGGACTATCGCCTGCCGACGGATTAACTGAGATGCTGTCTTTCTCCTTCCAGCCGCCGCTAAACGGCGCTAAACGCTCGTTCGGGTGGAGCAGTGCAGAAAACAATGGAAATTCCCGGGCGACAGACGTCGAAGGCGGCCGGCTGGTCGCGGCGGACAGGCGCTTTTTCGGCGGTCCTGCTCCTGACCGTTCTCCTCGGCCACCGATATGAGCTTGTTGAAACGCCGGCCTTCCTTTGGGTGCTCGGTATTGTCGCGCTGCTTGCCGCCTTTGCGCTGTTGTTCGCCGGATTTGCCTTTTCGAGACTGTGGAATTTCGGCGACCGTGGCGGTCGCGATCTCACCGTCGGCACGGTGC